>CAWIUZ010000045.1:0-6209 GCA_963838915.1 uncultured Acidobacteriota bacterium | reverse complement strand
GGCCTACTTTTGATTTTGAGAACCAGAAAGGATTCAGCCTCGCGAACTTTCTGGCGGGTAATCTCCGGAGTATCGATGCCGATCGAGAAAGTGGTGATGGGAGCATCGTGGGGGTCGAGGCCAAAATAACGATAAAGCGGTATGCCGAGTTTCTGCCCGACCCAATCCATGACGGCGATATCGAGGGCGGCTTGAGCTGCGTATTGGCCCGAGAGGCGCCGGGCAATTTCCGAATGAAGCTTCTCGAACTCCCAGGGGTCGGCGGCGGTCACGAGTTCGCGTACGGACTCCGACGCTTGCCGGGCGCCTTCGGCGTTCTCCTGGTAGCGAACGATGGGCGCGCCTTCGCCGTGGCCGGTTGTGCCGTCGCGAGTGTAGCGCACATGAAGCGTGTCACGGTAGGCGCTCGAGGACATGGTGGTGGTCCAGGTATGGCGCAGTTGCAGGCGCACAATTTCCATTTCGAGCACGGGGAGCGCAGGCACTCCTGCCCGTGCCCTCAGAGCCAGCAGTGGCTGTGCTACGGTCAGCGCACTGCCAGCGGTCTTCATCCAATCGCGGCGGTTCATTTCAGCCTCCGGCAGGCAACGAGAAGTTTGGTCCAATACGGATCAGTGAGGCGGCAGATCTGCACTCCGGGATGATCGTGGGTTGTGTCGTTGATAAACTCGCCGTTCCCGATGTACATGCCGGTATGCGTGATGCGCTGAGGTGAGCCGCCGAAGAAGAGCAGATCGCCCGCTTCGAGACGGTCGGCCTCGACCGGCGCTACGCCCTGCCACGCTGCCTGTAAGTCCGCGTCGCGGGGCATCACGATCCCGCGGCGGCGAACCAGCATTTGGGTAAAGCCCGAACAATCAAACCCGAAAGCAGACGTTCCACCCCAGAGGTAGGTGAGACCAAGGAAGCGCTTGGCCAATTCTATGGTTTCAGCAACAGTGAGAGGCTTGGGGTCAGGATCGATGTCGCCCCGTTGAATCCACGCCGTGCGCTCGTCCGGCAGGCAAACCTGGATCCAGCGGGCCTCATTCCTTGCCGGCCCAGGGACCACCTCCAGGCGCGCCTCGAAGGGCAGTACCATCACAGGTTGGTGTTTGGTGACGGAATCTTCGCGGTAGACATTCGCGAACAGGCTGGCCACTTGCACGGCGCTTCCGGAAACGGCGTAGTTGTGCTCACCGGGCTTGTAGCGGCGAAGCGATGCGAGGGGCATCCAGCCGGGGTAATCATCGGGCGTGCGAACCTTCACCCAATCTCCCTTTTCTTCGTCGATCACGACGCTGACTCCGCAAATGGCCTGCGAAACTACATCGGCGTCCTCAGTCGGGGCGGAGTACATGTTGGCGACGGGTTTTATGACGGCTGCCCCAGGTGAGGTTAGCGCCGCCAATGTGAACGCCAGCAAAATGCCCATGAAATTCTCCCCCAGCTCATCCAGAAAGTACTCAACGACGGAATACGCCGTCACAACTTGGCATTGTGGATGGGCGGGGCTTTAGCCCCGCCGCCTCCGGGCGCCCGACGAGCTGGGCCTTTAGGCCCTGAAGCGACGCTGCCTCAGGGGCTAAAGCCCCCAATGATGAGTTGCTGTCCATAGCGGGGCTAAAGCCCCGCCCTTCCAGGCAATTCTGAAAAGGACGCGGACACTCGTCAGCAAGTACTAATTTAGGCGGCACTTATTACCGTCCACGGGCAACCACAAGGGTTGCCCCTACAATGCCCCACACTACTTGAACGAGATCACGCGGCCGTACGAACTCGAACGGCTGAGCCGATTGAAGTAGTCATAGGCCAAGCGTGCGACATCCTGAACGGCGCGCTCACCCTCGTTGTCGCTGGCGTTGTAGGTCGTCGTGACTGACATGATAAACGGATGGCCGGGAATGTCGATCAGACCCGTGTCGCAGCGCACCGCTTCTAGAGCGCCCGGCTTATCCGCGATTGACGCGTCTTCGGGCAGCGCTTTGTGAAACTCGCTCTCTTTCGGCAGGCGGAGCAGGTCAAAGTATTCCTTGGTATGCGCCGCGTCAATCACCTCGCCAGAGTGGACCTTCTCGATCAAGGTCAGCATTTCACGGGGCGTGGAGACGTTTTCGTTCCCTTTCCTGGCAGCCTCGAGGTCGATCATGTGACGGCGCAGCTTCGTCTCCTTGAGGCCGAGACGCATAACACCTTCATTGATATTATCCATTCCCAAACGATCGATAAGGATATTGGTCGCCGTGTTGTCGCTGAGCACCACCATGAAAATGGCGAGATCGCGCAAGCTCAGGGTGACAGTGCCGTCGCCGAGCATCGTAAGGATAGGCTCCGTGTCCCCCCACTGTCATCTCGCTGCGCCGCAGGGTATGGCGTTCCTCGAGTGATAGTTTCCCTTGCTGCGCCTGGCGCATCAATTCCAGAAGGACCGTCAGCTTGATGGAACTCGCTTGAGGAAAGACCGTGTCGGGCAGGCGCAGAAACGTCTCGCCGCTTGAGAGGTCCTTGATGGCGTAGCCCATCACACCGTTCAGACCCTCCGCGACATTCCCCATTTGGGTTTCGAGTTTCGCGCGCAGGGCAGTCTGAAGCGTTTGCTGCGCGCGCAGCGACGGCGTCACGGTCAAGGCAATGGTCAGAACTGCAAGAATACGAGACGTAAAAGGAATCCTCACAAGTGCACTCCTATAGCAAGCGGAGGAATGCTAACCCAGCGCCAGTTCCCCTCCTTGATAAGGAGGGGTTAGGGGTGGTTGACCGACGCGCCACCACCCCCTTACCCCTCCTCCGGCGGAGGAGGGGATTCCCTTCGTACCTCAGCGGTCGAGCACGGCCAGCAGCGCCTGGTAGTTATCCACGAGCAAACCTTCGTAGCCGTGGGGCCTGCCGTCCCAGGATTTCCAATCGTAAGACTTGCCGCCCGGGCCGAACCCCTGGAAGCCTCCGTCCTCAAAGCCTTTGAGCAGCGGAAACAGAATCGCGTCACCCTCAGCGCGGCGGCCTAACCGATACAAAGCCTCGAGGGTGAAGTATTCGAACGAGCCTGTGGCGCCGCCATTCTGGTAAACCTGGAAGGGATCGCGCGTACCCCAGACGTAGTCCTCCGGCCGGACCGGGATCAATACGCCCGGCAGCCCGTATTCGAAACTTGTATAGCCTACCTCTTTCAACTTGGCGAGCAGGCGGTCCATGATTGGGTTTGCCTGGTCACGCGGAACGAGGCCATAAACGATGGCCGCGCCGTTTACAAACGTGAAATAGTAGTCGTGAAGCTTCCCATCGGCGCTCTTCCATCCGGCGATCAGTCCCGTTTCGGGATTGAAGAAGGTCCGGAAGTAGACAGAGCGCAGTTTCTCGGCGCGCGATGAGTAGAGTTGCGCATCTCGCGGCTGGTTGGCCTGGCGCGCCATGTCAACCATTTCGATCAAGGCGTGATAAGCCAGGGCGTTCGAATAGGCGTCCTGATGGCCAAAGCCGATATCGTCCCACCAATTCGCCGGACGCACCGGGACGCCGGGGGCCCAGGAGCCCGAGTTGCCGCTCATGGGGTACTCAACTAGCCCCTGCCCATCGCGGTCCATAGCGAGCATCCTTGAGGCCCAACTGTTGAGGCCGGCGTAGTTGTTTTCAAGCCAGGCGTGGTCCTTGCTGCCACGCACGTAGTCCGCGGCCGCGATCAGCAGCGACGGGTAGGAATCCAGAAAATCGTACGGAACGTCGTGCTGGACTCCCGCCATGCCGTATCCCTGCATGCCGCCCAGGTAGCGGTCGAGCGTCAGGCGGACGAGGTCCAGTGCGGTCACGCCGGGCGCCAGCGGCGGCGTGCGCACCGCCATCGAGGAGTACTCGAACAGAGTGAAGGCGCAGGGGTCGCTCGAGGCGTGGTTGGCCAGCACGCGTAAGCGCGGATTCAATTGAAAGATGTTCAGCCAGTTGCGCCGGAACCCGTCAAAACGCGGGTCGCGCGCGAGGTCTCGAGGCCCGGGATGAACCTCGACCACGTCCAGTGTGTAGTCGACCTGCCGTGTCGTTGCGGAGGCGGCGGGGAATGTCACCTTAACGAAGTCATTGTTCCCCAAGGGCTCATCGTGGGCGCCGCGATTCCGGTACGCATCGTAGCCTAACGCCTGACCCGTCGCAGGCGTCGAGGCTATGCGGAACGTGCCGAGGTCAGGCAGGTGAAGAATCGCCGGAAGCCGCACACTGCCGTCGGCCTTGATAAGCCCCAGCAACGTGGCGTGGTTGACGCGAGAGTCGAAGTCGAGCGTGATGGGGAGCGGAGGGTTCCCTTCCGAGAAGCGGGAACGCAGGTGAATCTGGCGAGGCGAGAACTCGAGGGTCCACGCCGGCGGCGCGTCGATCGATTCTCCTTGGACATGATACTCGAACCTATTGCCTTCGCGCCGTAACTGGTAGGCACGCTCCGCCTTGCCCGGCGGCCTAAGTGGACTGACACTGAGCTTGTTCTTGCCCAAGGAATCCACCGCCAGCGCCACCAAGCCGGGTTGATCCGGAGCGGCTTCCACGCGCAGGAAAGCGGACTGGTATTGGAGTCTGGTCTGCGCAGCCGCGGCCACCCCGGTGAAGAGGAGGACGAGCGCCAACGAGAGCGTGAGCGCGAGTTCTCGATTTGCCGCCCGAACAAAGCGGTAAAGCCAGCGTCGGCCAAGTCGGAAGCACATGTTAGGCGTTTTACTCCAATCAGTTTCCCGGCGTCAAGACATGATGGTGACTAAAGGTCAATAACTGGGTCATTTGTCGCAACCTCCGGGCTGAAGCGGTGACGCAATCCCCCAGCGCCGCGCCAGGCGGTTGCTTCCATCCCGGTTGTTCAGCCGAAGCCCTTTGTTTTGTTGACTCCATCGACTATGCCGGTGGCTGGAATTTGGTTCAAGGATTGCTCGACGAAGGACAAACCAACTGGGAGAGGAAACCAAGATGACCGAACAAACGTGGCAAGGCGGCTTTCTGGACAAGTTCTCACCGCCGGTACGAGAGAAGCTTCTGTCGCTTTCCGAGCCCTTTCGATTCAAGGCCGGGCACGACCTCATCGTCGAGGGCGACTTCAGTAAGTATCTATTCATCATCAAGAGCGGCCGCGTGGCGGTCGAGATGCAGATGCCGCCCAAGGGCCGTCTGACGATCCGCACCGGCGAAGCTGGTGAGATGATCGCCTGGTCTGCATTGGTTGAGCCGCACCGGGCGACGGCCTCGCTACGAGCAGTTCAGGATATCGAGGCCTTTGGCATTAACGGCGAACTGCTCATCGTCGAGTCTCATAAGGACTGTCAACTGGGATTCGAACTCTACCGTGCCCTGACGGAAGTGATCGCGGGCCGCCTGAATGCTACGCGCCTGCAATTCATGAATGTCTATTCTGTGGGCTAACACGCCTCCGCTCATGCCTTGGTCTCCTCCGCCGGTCCTTTGTTTTCTATAACATTCTCGCTTTGTTCCGGCGATTTTGAGATTTCGGGGGCGTTCTCCTCTTTCGGACTTTCCGTCGTAGCGCTGGCCTTTAGGCCAGCATCTGCCGACCCTTCGCTACGCTCAGGGCAGGCTCTCAAGGTCGGCGCTACCTCCCGGTCATTCGACGCATCCTCGGGAGGGATTGTTGACGCTCCCGACGGGTGGCGCACACGTCCCGACGGGTTTTTGTCGGGATCTATGCGCTTCTTGAACGTGAGAGGGACCGAGACATGCCGAAGGACGGCAAGTCTGCGACCCGCGAAGCCGTGCACGGTTGCATTCAGCGGCGGTCAGATGTATGCTGCCCAGCAGTACCGAAATCGAAAATGGAAATCCCGGCGAGAATGGTGGGCACCAAGCTTTACGGCAGCCTAGGGGAGGCTGCAGGTCACGGGGTTTGCGCGCCGCTTCGATACCCGACTCGGCGGAAGAGCCGTCTGCCGGTTGCGCTGTCAGCGAGTTAAACGAGGAGGTTCCAGTATGTTGGAGATGACTGCCTTCATAGGCGGGGCTGCAGTTATGGCGATTGAGATTGTGGCTTCGCGGATTCTTGCACCGGCCATGGGGAACTCGATCGTGGTATGGAGCAGCCTCATTGGCGTAATTCTGGCGGCCTTAAGCTGGGGATATTACCAGGGAGGAGTCGTGGCGGACAAGAACCCGTCCGCCGGCAGGCTCTCGCTGATCATGGCGATTGCGGCCGTCCTGACCGCTGCGATCGCGGTAACCAAGAATCCTGTCTTGAGCGCCGCTTCCCGCCT
>CAWIUZ010000044.1:0-13355 GCA_963838915.1 uncultured Acidobacteriota bacterium | reverse complement strand
GGCGAGAGGAGTCCATGGACGCGGAAGCGGGTGAGCCGGCGGCGCTTGGCAAGAGCCCGAGCGACCCCGAGGAGGAAGCGGTGCTGGCGGATTCCGTCGGCCTGGCGCTGCTGGTGGTGCTGAACAGGCTGAGCCCGGCCGAGCGGGTCGCCTTCGTGTTGCACGATATGTTTGCCTCACCGTTCGAAGAGATCGCGTCGATTGTGGGGCGCAGCCCGGCCGCGGTGAGGCAACTCGCCAGCCGGGCGCGGCGCCGCGTGCAGGGAGCGGGAACGGCCGGGGAGGTCGATCGCCGGCAGCAGCGGGAAGTTGTTGATGCTTTCCTGACGGCACTGCGTGGTGGCGACTTTGACGGGCTGGTGGCAGTGCTTGACCCCGATGCGGTGGTGCGAGTCGACGAATTCGCAGCGCGGCCGGGCGGGGCGAGAGAGATTCGCGGCGCGCAGAATTGGGCCCGCGGCGCCATCGCCTTCGCTCGCGCTGCCCGGCTTATGCAAGCGGCCCTCGTGGATGGGCGGGCGGGTTTGGTACTCGCTCCGCATGGACGGCTGACCAGGGCACTCCGCTTTACCTTTGAACAGGGCAAAATCACGGAGGTCGACGTGGTCGCTGACCCTGATCGGCTGCGCCGGCTCGACTTGGCGGTCCTGGATCATTAGGCGGTCTCGCAGCGTGCCGCAGAGCAAATACACAGCAGTCGCAAGCTTCATCCCCGAAGGGGATGAACGTGAATAGCCGTAGGTGAAACCTACGGACACGCAAACCGAAGAATTCTGTCCCGACCCCGCAGGGGTCGAACCGTTCGACCCCTGCGGGGTCGGAGGCATCATCGGCCTCCACCGCCTAACTGTAGGTTCCACCTACGGCTAATGATCTTGTTCCCCTTCGGGGAACCAAGTGCATGGACGTGCGAGCGTTATGCCTTTCAGCGGGCGACGGCGTGCTCTTCCACCCATTTGCGAGCCTCGGCGGATTTCACCCACTCACCAGCCACTTGCCGCGTCGAGACATTGAGGCGGTTCCAGAAATTGATGGCGCCGATGGAGATGATTAACGCCGCAAGGGCGCGCTCGTTGTAGTGCCGGGCTGCTTCCTCCCAGATTTCGTCGGGTACGGGGTCGGCGCGGTCGGCGAGGCGGGTGACGGCCTCGGTCAGCGCCAGCGCGGCGCGTTCGGCATCCGTGAAGTAAGGCGCATCGCGCCACGCCGCCACTGCGAACAGGCGCTCGTCTGTTTCGCCTGCCCTGCGCAATTGCCGGGCGTGCATGTCGATACACACGCTGCAGCCGTTAATCTGACTGGCGCGCAGGTGCACAAGTTCGAGCGTTTGTGCGGGTACGCCGCTGCCCTCGACACACTTCCCAAGGGCTATAGCAGCCTGCATGGCTTCCGGGATGAGCATTACTGGGCTTTTCATTCGTGCTTGCATAACGGTCAACCTCCTGGTTCGAAAAAGTTACCTGCTTCTTTCACTACCAAGACGGATGACAAAGCGACATTGTGACATGGTGACAATGTGCCCGGGTGGCGCCCGGCCGGGCGCAACTTGGGAATTCTCAATGTTTGGCCGCCACGATGATGACAATGACGATGGCCGCGCCGACCAGTATCCAGAACAGCGGGCCGGGGTCTTTGATCTCTGCGACCTGCGCGTAGGGGATTGACCGTTCCCCGCCCGCCTTAGCGAGTTTTACGGTGAAACCCTCGGCGCCGAAACTTTGAATGTGCCCATTCAGCTTTTCGCCATCGACCAGCTTAATCTTGACCGACTTTCCTACACCGAACTTCTTCACCTGAGCTGCCACCATGGAAGGATCCGGCGCGGCAGAGTTTTGAGCAAACGCAACACCGGCGGTGGTCCCCCAAATCGCCACAACCAGCAGTAGAACCAACCCCGTATGGAAAACCCCGTGCGAACGCCAGAAGCCTGTGAGGGTCTCGGAGCGGTTTGATCCCATCATCGACGTCCTCCTGATTCGGCCAAGTTTTTGCTTCGGGGCCCTGAATTCCCCTCATGATCGATCATACAACAGCGCGTTGACTTCGCAGCGAGTTTTCGCGTAGGATGCCCTGCTGCCTTGAACCCTGCATGGAGAGAATGAAACATGCGCAAGCTGGTTGGAGTTGCCGCGTTTTTGATTGTCCTTTTAACTGCTCTTCCGGTCGCCGCCCAAAGGTGCCTGCCGGGAGACGAGGCGTGCTGGAAGGCGGAGGAACTTCGACGAAAGGCGGAGGAACTTCGCGACTACATCAAGGCCAATTACACCAAGTACGAATACCTGGCGCCGATGCGCGACGGCGTTCGTCTCTTCGTCTCTGTCTATGCGCCGAAAGACGCTTCGAAGACTTATCCCATCTGGATGCTGCGCACGCCCTACTCCGTGGCGCCTTACGGTGCGGATAACTATCGCGTCTCGCTCGGCCCCTCAGAGTTCTTCGCTCGCGACGGTAACATCTTCGCCTACTGCGATGTGCGCGGGGCGGGCAAATCCGAAGGGACCTTCGAGCATGTCCGGCCGTACATTCCGGACAAGCACGATAAGAGCCTGGTGGACGAGGCCAGCGACACCTACGATACGATCGATTTTCTGTTGAAGACCATCCCGAACAACAACGGCCGCGTAGGCATCTCCGGCACGTCCTACCCCGGATTTTATGCGACCATGGCGGCACTAAGCCGGCACCCGGCGCTCAAGGCCGTCTCGCCCCAGGCTCCCGTGACCGAGTGGTTCCTCGGCGACGATTGGCGGCACAACGGCGCGCTTTTCCTGGCGCACGCTTTCGGTTTCTTCTCCGGTTTCGGACGTCCCAAGGTTGGAGAGAATGAGATCCCAGGTCCCCGCTTCGATTTCGGCACTCCGGATGGCTACGATTTCTTTCTGCGCATGGGGCCGCTGGCCAATGTCGACCAGAAGTATTTCAAAGGGAGGGTCGAGTGGTGGCACGATTTAATCTCCCACGACACATACTCGGACTATTGGAAGTCGCGCGACCCGCTTCCGTATCTGAAGGACATCACCGCCGCGGTTATGACGGTGGGCGGTTTGTTCGACGCGGAAGACATCTACGGACCGCCGCACACCTATGAAGCCATCCGCAAACAAAGCCCCAACACCGTGAATATTCTGGTTGAAGGCCCCTGGTCGCACGGCCAATGGAACGGCGATCAGGCCGAGTATCTCGGAGATGTCCATTGGGGCCAGAAGACCGGTGACTACTTCCGCGAGCACATCGAGTTTCCGTTTTTCCAGCACTATCTGAAAGACAAAGGGGATGAGAAGTTGGCGGGCGCCTACGTGTTTGAGACCGGGCGCAATACGTGGCACAAACTGGATCGCTGGCCGCCGCCGGAGGCTACAAAAAAGACGCTTTACTTCCAGAGTACCGGCAAGCTATCTTTCGAGCCACCTTCGACTTCCGGCGAAGACTTCGACGAATACATTAGCGATCCGGCGAAGCCCGTTCCACACATTTCCTGGACAAGCACGTCCATGACCTACGAGTACATGACGGGCGACCAGCGGTTTGCTTCGACGCGCACGGATGTGCTGGTTTACCAGACTGAGCCTTTGGAAGAGGACATGACTATTGCGGGGCCGCTCACAGCTACGCTTTACGTTTCCACCAGCGGCACGGACAGCGACTGGATCGTTAAGCTGATTGACGTCTATCCCGGCAACTACCCTGATCCCGATCCGAATCCCAAAGGCGTACGCATGGGGGGCTACGAGCAGCTTGTTCGCGGCGAGCCGTTTCGTGGAAGGTTTCGAAGAGGATTCGACAAGCCGGTGGCCTTTGAGCCCGGCAAGCCCGACAAGGTGGAGTTTCAGCTCCCCGGCGTTTTCCACACTTTCCGGCGCGGACACCGCGTCATGGTACAGGTGCAAAGCTCGTGGTTCCCGCTGGTGGATCGCAACCCGCAGACATTCGTGAAGATTGACGAAGCGAAAGCCAGCGATTTCGAGAAGGCCACCGAAAGGGTCTACCGGTCGGCGAAGCAGCCCTCGGGACTTACGGTCGGAGTGCTGCCGTCCCGGTAGAGAGCCCGCGGAGACACGGGGAAGCCCGCGATCCCCGGAGGGGAGCAAATTGAGTAGTCGGAGGCGGAACCCCATCGGCGTTGACTTGAAGTGTTAGGACTTCGCAAGCCGCGGAGCGGCGGCAGAATGTAGCCCACGGCGTGAGCCGTGGGACCGGAGGCGGTGTCAATATTCATAGCCCCGGAAGGGGCGACAGATCTGCGTGGAGCCTCTGCCGCCCCTCTGGGGCTGATATAACCACGGG
Source organism: uncultured Acidobacteriota bacterium (assembly GCA_963838915.1). Classification (GTDB taxonomy): domain Bacteria; phylum Acidobacteriota; class Terriglobia; order UBA7540; family UBA7540; genus CAVROP01. The sequence continues at coordinate 9,071 of CAWIUZ010000044.1, read as the reverse complement.
CTGCCCCTCGACCCACGGCTCACGCCGTGGGCTACTCTCTGGCGGCCCTCCGGGCCTTCACCAGCGGTAATCGAGACCCGCATCGCGAAGAGAGGTGTCACGTTAGCACTTATGGGGCAAAACCCCGGACACGGCGTGCCCGTGGAACAAACGTGTTAAAGACCCTCCAATTCGTCTCTCTCGGCTTGCTCCTGGTTGTAGTGGCAACGTGCGCTGAGGGCCTCGCGAAAGCAAAGGCGCGCGGTGCATTGAAGGCCCGTGCGATCCCGGCTTACACCGGACTCGACAGCGGCGTGCCGCTCGCCGCGGCGCTCTCTCCGGACGGCCGGCGCGTGGCAGTGCTTGCCATAGTTCCGCCCGCCTCCCAGGGCCCTGGGCCCTACCCGCTGACCCTGCAAATCTGGGACGCAGATCAACTAACGCTTCTGACAAGTCGGGAAATTGCTGTGCCTCGCCAATCACAGAGCGACAGTTCAACTCCTGATCGTGAACTCGCGCCGCTGGGGTGCGTGGTGCGGTACGGGGGGAACGGCGCCACTCTGGTGCTCTCCGAAGGCAGCGCGCAGGTCGGCCCAGAGGGTGGGACCTCTTTGCTCTCCCGGTCGCAGGCGCACCTGCACATTCTTGCCGCCGATGACCTGCGGGAGCTTCGTTCAGTTGACCTCGCGCTCGCCGCAGACCCGAGAACTCTCGGGATCACGGACGTCCAAGTCTCACCAGGCGGTGACCGGATCGCCGTGGCGCTTTCCCCGATTGACTTTTCGGTCGGCCTCGGTAACGGAGCGCCGTGTCAGGCCTTTCAGGGGAGCGAGGCCCGAGTTTACGATCTGGGTACTCGGCGAGAATTGTGGAAGGCGCCGGTCGAGAACGCCAGGATTGGCGGACTTGGGTGGGCGCCCGATGGATCGAGCCTAGTGCTGACACTTCAAACCGGGCCGGGCGAGGACCCGGTGGCCCAGGCCTTCTGCCCCGAAAGGAAAGTCGACCACAACGTTCTGATTCTCGATTCGGCTTCCGGCCGAGTGCTCGCCGGGCTCAGCACGGGTGACGTTGCCGGACCCGTTTGCCTCGGACCCCGTCACGAAGTGTTTACAGCTCCTTATCACTTCTTCTACGCGAAGACCAGTAGCGAGAAGGCAAGAGTCTGGAACGCGCAGACCGGCGCCGTGGAGCGAACGATTGCCTGTCCTGGCAGGGACGTGCACGACGCCCTTGTGCTTTCCCGTGACGGGAGTGTTCTGGTGGGTTACGTCGGGAAAGAGAAATTCGACTTTTCCTGGCGCACCATGCAGGAACTGCCCGAGAATATCGACGAGAAATTCGCTGTCTGGGACGCTCGAAGCGGAGACTTGCTTCGCATATCGCCGGGCTTCGCTCCGCTCACTCACTCCGCTGGGCCGCAGTCAAGATCAAAGCTCGACCTTGGCTCGCTGCCGCCGGCCCTTCGCAAGTTGAGCGACCGGATCATGCGCGGGCAAGCAGCCCCGGGAAAGCCGCAATTGCAAGTGGCTGCGGACGGCAGCAGGGTCCTGGTTTCCTGGCCGTGGCACGGGTCGCCGCTGTTGTTTGACATACCTAAGTAGCCGGCGCCGTCCCGCCATTTGAAGTGCGCGGTGTCCTGCCTCGGAGGTGGCTGTGACCGTCGGGTCGGCAAATGAGTCCTTGTGAAAAACTCATTCCACGTGTCATTCCGAGCCCTTCGCTGTCATCCTGAGCGAAGCGAAGGATCTCGCTCTGGGCGCTCAGGCTAAACTCCGCGAGGAATTTCGCTCTGAATGTTCTCGAGGCAGTGCGAGATTCCTCGTCGCTTGCGGCTCCTCGGAATGACACGCTGGTAGGGTTTTTCCGTAGTCTCTCGAACCAGGTCCTGATACCTGACACCTGACACCTGTTCTCTCGGTTGACATGCTGATCTGCATTGTGCAAAAATTCTTAATCTACTAGCCAAAGAAAGGGACTTACCCGCAAGCATCGAGCGAAATGGCCGACGAACAGAAGTCTCCGCCCAAGGCGGACAACGGAGGGGAGACGCCGAAGCCTGCTTCCGGGGCTAGCGGTGAGGTAACCACCCCTAGCCGAGAGGTGGTTCCTGCGTCCACGGCACAGGCCTCGCCAGCGGGCAATCCGCCGCCGGGTACTCCTGGATCACCTGCAGGTCCGAATCCCGAGCCTGCGAAGCCTGCCGCCGCTGCACCTGCGAAACCCGCCGCTGCCGCTCCCGCCAAGCCCGCAGGGACCGCGCCGGCCAAGCCTGCGGCGCCGCCCGCCCCCAAAGCTCCGGTGAAGCCGGAACCGTGGACAAGCCCGCTGCTGGATGAGCTCCAGAAGAAGTTTCCCGGGGCGATTCAGGAGGCGGTGATTTTCCGCAAGATGCCGTCGATTACGGTGGCCAAGGAGTTCCTGCTTTCGGTGTGGCGTTTTCTAAAGAGTGAAGAGGGCGGCGGCTACACCCTGCTCACTGACGAGACGGCGGTGGATTATCCCAAGCGAGAGAAGCGCTTCGACGTCGTCTACCACCTGTACTCGTTCCAGCGCAACGACCGATTGCGATTGAAAGTTCTCGTTGCTGAAGGCGAACCGATTCCTTCCGCTGCAGCCGTTTGGCCCGCCGCCAATTGGCTGGAGCGTGAAGTCTACGACATGTTCGGAGTTGTTTACGAAGGCCATCCGGATATGAAGCGTATTCTTCTTCCCGATGAGTGGACCGGCCATCCGCTTCGCAAAGACTACGACATTCTTCGTCAAGATGCCGCCTGGGTTAAATCCAACCTGGGGATCGAAAGCGGACAGTAACTGATGCCCGAAACCACTTATCTCGACGCCAGCGAATTGATGATCAACATGGGGCCGCAGCACCCGGCCACGCACGGAGTTCTGCGCGTCAAACTGAAGCTGGACGGCGAAAGGGTCATGGGCTCGGAGTGCGTCATCGGTTACCTTCACCGCGGCGTGGAGAAAATTGCCGAGAACCGGACCTATGCCCAGTTCGCTCCCTACACCGATCGCATGGATTACGTCGCCGCGGTTACGAACGGCATGGGCTACGTCGAAGCGGTCGAGAAATTACTTGCGGTGGAGGTCCCCGCGCGCGCGCAGTACACGCGGATGGCGCTGGCCGAACTGCAGCGGCTTGCCAGCCACTTGCTGTGGCTGGGGACGCACGCGCTCGACCTGGGCGCCATGACGCCGGTTTTCTACACCTTCCGGGAGCGCGAAGAAATCCTCAAGATCTTTGAAAAATACTGCGGGGCGCGGCTGACCACACACGCCTTCCGGATCGGCGGATTGCAGTACGATCTTTACGACGGATTCGAGCAGGATACCCTGAAGTTCTGCGAGTACCTCCTGCCAAAAATCGATGAATACGAGCAGTTATTGACCAAGAACCGCATCTGGATCGACCGAACCCGCGGCGTGGGCGTGCTGAGCGCCGAAGACGCCATCGCTTACGGCGTGACGGGGCCGGTGCTGCGGGGCTCGGGGGTGAAGTGGGACATTCGCAAAGTGCAGCCCTATGAGGCCTACGACAAAGTCGAATTCGATGTGCCTACCGGTGAGCACGGTGATACTTACGACCGGTACATCGTCCGGATTCAGGAGATGCGCCAGTCCGTGCGCATCGTCCGGCAGTGCGTGGAACGTCTTGCTCCGGGACCCATCTTCGGCAAAGTCGGCAAGGTGATCAAGCCCCCGGTCGGCGAGGTGTACCACTCCATTGAAGCGCCGAAAGGCGAGTTGGGGTATTTCGTCGTGAGCGATGGCACTGTAAACCCTTATAGGGTGCGCGTGCGGCCGCCGTCGTTTATTAACCTGCAGGCCCTGGACATCATGATTCGCGGCCACCTCGTCGCCGACGTGGTAGCGGTGATTGGAACGCTGGATATCGTGCTCGGCGAGGTCGACCGGTAGACGAACAAGGATTCAGGATTCGGGATTCAGGATTCAGGCGCCGGCATTTGCGGCTGGTTGCCAAGGTTCGGCTCGCTTGAACTTGCGCTCTTATGGGTGTGCTTGTTCGAATGTACATGGCAAGTAGCGCTCTTCCTGAATCCTGAATCCTGAATCCTGGTAACAGCTATGGTGCAAAACACAATCAGCCTCCTCCAAGCTCATCCGCTGCTTCTGGCACTCATCAAAATCTTGATTGTGCTGCTCGTGCTTTCCGGCATTGTGGCCTATCTCGTCTACATGGAGCGCAAGGTTCTCTCTTTCATGCAGGCGAGGCTGGGACCCATGCGGGTCGGCCCGTGGGGCCTGCTGCAACCCGTTGCGGATGGCATTAAACTCCTGCTCAAAGAAGACATCATCCCCGCCGGAGCGGACAAGTTCGTGTTCCTGCTCTCGCCCGCCATCAGTGTGATGGCGGCCTTCACGGTATTCGCCGTCATTCCCTTTGCCGGCAACTTTTTTATCAGCGATATTAATATCGGCCTGCTCTTCATTCTGGGCGTTTCTTCTTTGGGGATTTACGGCATTATCCTGGGAGGATGGTCGTCGAACAGCCATTATCCTTTGTTGGGTGCAATGCGCTCGGCGGCGCAGTTGGTGAGCTACGAAGTGGCGGCGGGCGTGGCTCTTGTGGGAGTGCTGCTGATTTCGAACTCTCTCAGCATGGTCGATATTGTGAATCGCCAGCAGCAAATGGGCGTTTGGAACGTTTTCCTTCAGCCCGTGGGCTTCGTGATTTACCTGATTGCGGCGCTGGCGGAGACCAATCGCAATCCCTTCGACTTGCCTGAAGCGGAGTCGGAGCTTACGGCGGGCTTCCACACGGAGTACAGCGGCTTCCGTTTCGCATTGTACTTTCTTGCTGAATACACCAACATGGTGGTGGTCTCCTGCATCGCCGTGACCATGTTCCTGGGCGGATGGCTCCAGCCCTTTGTCAACGTCCGGGCGCTCGATTTCCTGCGGTTTACGCCGATCGCCTCACTGATCGGCGCGGCCGCGTTCATCCTTTGGCTCGGCCTGAAAAGCCTGGTGCCCCTGGAGCGATATTTCTTCATCGCTCTGGCGCTGGTCTGCATTCTGCTCGCGGGCGCGGTGGCCGTTCCTGCTGTGCTGAATGCCGTGCAAGGAATATTTTGGTTTAGCACAAAAGTGCTGATCTTTCTTTATGCCTTTATCTGGTATCGCGGCACGTTCCCGCGCTACCGGTACGACCAACTCATGACCGTTGGTTGGCACTGGATGGTCCCGATTGGTTTGGGGAACTTGATCGTGACTGCGGTGGTTCGATACTTGGTGAGCGCAAGAGCGTAGAGACGACCTTTAGAGCCCGCCCTGAGCGCAGCGAGGGGTCGGCAATTGCTGGGCCGATAGGTTGTGGATCGACCCATTTGACTGTCATCCTGAGGAGTCCCGATCTGATCGGGACGACGAAGGATCTCCGTAGTTCTTGGAAACGGCAACTGCTGGGATTCTTCGCCGCGCTCAGAATGACATAAGGTGAAGGTTTTTCATGCAGGTCCGGGATTTTCTTCGCCGGGTATTTTTGGTCGACCTCATCAAAGGTCTGAAGCTGACCTTTTCGTATCAGCACCCCAGCGCGAGTTACACTGACCAGTATCCGTTGGAACGCCCGGTGGTGGCAGAGCGCTATCGAGGCGCGCCTCGCCTCAATAATCATCCGGAGTCGGGCGAGACGCTTTGCATTGCCTGCAATCTCTGTTCGATTGCTTGCCCGGAAAACCTGATCGTGGTGGGGTGGGCGCGGACCGAAGATCGCAAGAAGCGACTGACGACTTTCACTTACGACCTTTCACGCTGCATGTTCTGCGGCATGTGCGAGGACGCTTGCCCCGTCGACGCGCTCGAACTGACGCAGGATTTTGAGATTGCGCAATACTCGAGGCAAGGGATGATCTGGGACCGGCAGGCCCTCGAGGAAGGGCCGCGGCCCGTAAGGTACACACGGTAGGTAGGCAGAAGTCGCCCGCTGTTTGGAGCCCCGTCAGGGGCGGTATAGAGTAGCCCAGGGCGTGAGCCCTGGGTTGGACGACCCTCACCCCGCCTTCGGCTCCCCTCTCCCGCTCGGGCGGGAGAGGGGAAGGGGGTGAGGGCGGGCTTGGCGGCCCCACGGCTTACGCCGTGGGCTACTTGCTGCCGCCCGCTCCGCGGGCTCACTATATCGAAGAACCTGTGACTCAGGATGCCAAAGGCGGGCTCGGTAAAGGTCAACGCATAATTGTGCTTTCACTTTTCTAGTTTCTAATTTCTGATTTCTGGTTTTAACATGCTCCTACTGATTGCATTTGGAGTTCTCTCGGCGGTTGCGTTGGTTTCCGGAGTCATGGTGATCACCCGCCGGAATGCCGTGCACAGCGTTATTTGGCTGATCGTGACGCTGTTCGCGGTGGGCGGCATCTTCCTGCTGCAGCACGCAGAGTTTCTTTTTGCCGTGCAGATCATTCTTTATGTGGGCGGCATCATGGTGCTGTTCCTTTTTGTGGTCATGCTGGTGAATCTTGACGTGGCGCTAAAGCAGGCGCAGTTCAGCCGCCAGTGGCAACTGGGGTTGTTCACCGCGGTTCTGGTATTCGCGCAGCTTGCCTATGTGATTTATAAGCTCGGGAACGGCATGAGCCTGCCTGCCCAGCCCGCCAGTCTCGCTCCTGCGCACAATACACAGGCGATCGGCCAAGCGCTCTACCAGACGTACATGCTGCCGGTCGAGATCGCTTCACTTCTGCTCTTGGTGGCGATGGTGGGCGCAGTGATCATGGCCAAGAGGAAGTTTGAATGATTCCAACCTCATATTACATCCTGCTGGGCAGCGGCCTTTTCACGATCGGCGTGATCGGCGTGTTGACGCGGCGCAATGTGCTCGTCATCCTGATGTCGATTGAACTGATCCTGAACGCCGTCAACATCAACCTGGTGGCGCTGTCACAGTATTTCCATTCGGTGGACGGGCAGGTTTTTGCCATTTTCGTCATCACCGACGCGGCTGCGGAAGCAGCGGTCGGCCTCGGCCTTATCATTGCGCTGTTTCGCAACAAAGAAACGGTTAATGCGGATGAAATTGACTTACTAAAGTGGTGAGCGAATGTTAGGGGGTAGTGACTAAAGCGTCGAGGACAAAGTGTAAGAGTTAGGATGGGCTGTCTTATGGGTGCTATTCAGTACGCGTTTAATCCGATCACGGTTCAAATGCTCGCGTCGCTTTATGAGAAGAACCTTTTGAACCTTGAGCCCGGCTTCCAGCGTGCTTCGGTTTGGCAGCCACGCGACCGGAGTAAACTCATCGATTCCATCGTGAGAAACTACCCGCTACCCTCCATCTTCCTTCACAGGAGCGTAGAAGATGGCAATATCGTTTACGACGTAATCGACGGGAAGCAGCGGATAGAATCGGTACTAATGTTCATGGGCACCATCCGGGGTAGCAGATTTGCGGCCAGGTGCCAACTCCCTTCAGAGGAGTCGCCATCCCTAGTGGACTGGAAGCACCTAAAAGCACGGGGCCTTCAGCACCTTGTCACTGGCTACAGTCTACTTTCGGTCGAGGTCACTGGAGAACCCGGGGACGTGATTGATCTATTCGTCAGAATCAATTCCACAGGAAAGGCCTTGACCCGGCAGGAAACGAGGAATGCTAAGTACAACCGCTGCGAGTTGCTGAAGCGGGCGGGTCAGCTATCCAATAAATTCGTTGACTATCTTCACTCTGTCGGCGCCCTCAGTACGGGCCAGATTTCCCGAATGAAGCATGTAGAGTTGATGTGTGAGCTACTTGTCTCCGCGCACATAGGCGATATAACAAATAAAAAGAGCGTCCTCGATAGGCTGATGAAGGCTGATTCGATCAAAGGACGGGACATTGACAAGGCAGCGACCTTGACAATCACGGGCCTTAATACGCTAAGGAAAATGTTCCCCAGATTGGGTCCTCATGTGCGGTTCACCAAACTCTCTGACTTTTATACGCTCGCGATACTGATCCAGAAGTTCGTGCGGGAGAGGCTTGTTCTTACTGACCGGAAGCGAAATTTGCTCGCCTGGGATCTGCTTCTCGCCCTTTCCACTGGCGTGGATCAGGTGAAGCTTTCGGTGAAGGGCGCACGGGGAATTAAAGCTGGTCAGGAGTTGTACCGTGACTATTATCTGACGATCCTGGAGGGTGTCGACGAAGAAGGGCATCGTCGCCGCCGCGAAGGAATCCTCCGAGGGCTGATCGAGAATCTGTTCCTGAAAAAGGACCATGCACGAACATTTAGCGCCGAACAGCGGAGGATTTTGTGGAATACGACCACTGTCAAAAGGTGTCAGAACCCTGAGTGTAGAGCCCCCTTGACTTGGCAAAACCTCTCGATTGATCACGTGGACCCGTGGAGTAAAGGGGGCGAAACTGCGCTTAGGAACGCTGCGCTCTTGTGCCGGAGGTGCAACTCCAAATTTGGGAATAGACGCAAATTTCTGAAACCACTGGCAAGAGCGGCCTGAGCAAGCATCGCCGAGCTATCGGGGATGAGTTCATCAAAACGCTCGGGACGACCAATCAAGGAAACTGAGGAGTTATTTGCCGTAATAACTGGGATCATCCTGAGTACGAAGAGGAGAACGAAGGCTGGACGCTAGCCTTTATCCTTTACACTTTAGACTTTTGACATGCTTAACTACATTTGGTTGATTCCCCTTTTCCCACTCTTGGGCGCTGCGACCCAGTTGTTTGTCGGTCGGCGTTTGTCTAAGACTGCTGTGTCTGCGGTTTCCGTCGGGCTCCCGGGCCTCGCGCTCGTGTGGGCCCTGGGATGCGTCACCGAATTCCTCAAGCTCCCGGCGGATGTCCATGTGTTCACCAAGGTTCTGTATTCGTGGCTGCCCGCCGGAGCGTTCCGGTTGTCGAACGGGTCGCTCGGGAACTTGAACGTTCCAGTGGGATTCCAACTCGACCCGCTCTCCGTGGTCATGCTGCTGGTGGTGACGGGGATCGGCTTCCTGATTCACGTTTATTCCGTCGGCTACATGGCGCATGAAGGGGGCTACTACCGGTTCTTTGGATACATGAACCTCTTCATGTTTTCGATGCTGGTGCTGATCCTGGCGAACAACTATCTGATGATGTTCGT
>CAWIUZ010000043.1:0-12097 GCA_963838915.1 uncultured Acidobacteriota bacterium | reverse complement strand
GGCCGATCCCACGGCGCAGTGAGAGCCGACCTCCGATTTCTGGACGGGTCCCGTTACAAGCCAACGGTTGATCTGGCTGACACGGCTCGGAGAGCGCTGCTGACAACCGTCCGACAAACGGGCAGGTTTCGGCGACGATGGCGACGGGTCGAGGGATCGGAGGAAGCACCCAATGTACTCGAAACGGCTCAAACTGGCAAGTTCAAGTCGTTCGCCGGCGCGACCGAGATACCGTTGCCAACCAGGTTCACCGGGGTCGCGGGTCCGAACGGGATGGGCAAGTCGAACATCTCGGATGCGATCCTCTTCGTTCTCGGTCCCACCAGTTCGAAGGCGTTGCGCGCCGAACGGCTCGCGCTTCACCTCTTCTTCAACGGGGGTTCGTCGAAAGAAGCCCGCCACGGAATGCGAGGTCTCTCTCGTCTTCGACAACGCCGACAAGCCTCTCCCCATCGAGGTGCACCCGAGGCCGAGATCACGCGGTACGTGAAGCTCGCCCCGAGCGACCCCGACGGGTCCTCGTTATTCTACGTCAACGGAAAGCGAACGACCCAACCGAGATCGATTCTCTGCTCTCGCACGCCCGCCTCTCGGGCGACGGCTACGATCTGGTCCAGCGGGGACATCAACAAGGTCGTCACGATGGGGCTATCCACCGGCGGGGCCTGGTCGAGCGCCTCGCGGATCAGCCAGTTCGACGAGCTCGAGCGGGCGGCCACGAAGCGTACCGACCTCGATGCGAACCTCGAACGGATTCAGACCCTGATGGGGGACATCGAGTCCCAGCTCTCGGGATAGACCAGGGCTGAGCCTCCGGCGTTCAGTTCAGCCACGAAGGCAGTTCCGTTAGCGGCCTTGTTGCTCGCCTGGAACGGGCTTAGGGTGGGAAAGTCGCTCGAGAACGTGAACCCTGTCACGTAGGCGTTGCCTGAAGAATCCACTGCAATGCCGTTGCCCTGGTCCTGGGCGGTTCCGCCCAGGTACGTGGAATAAACAAGGGATGCTCCTCCCGCACTGAATTTCGAGAGGAAGGTATCCTCGCCGCCGCCATAGCCCTGGATTGGGCTGGCCGTTGGAAAGTCAGTCGACCAGGTACCCCCGGTCACGTAAGCGGCCCCCGAGGAATCGACCGCGATGCCTGTTCCTTCATCGCTCAAGGTAGTCCCCGACTGAACCGTTCCGCTTCCCCCCAGGAAAGTGGAATAGACAAGGCTTGAACCAGGCGCGTTGAGTTCAGCCACGAACCCGTCGCATGTGCCCATCAAACTGCCTTGAACAGCCGTCACGGTGGGGAAGTCGCTCGAGCAGGTTGAGCCGGTCACATAAGCGTTGCCGGAGGGATCGACGGCGATGGCGTTTGCCTGCTCGCTCACGCTCCCGCCCAGGTAGGTCGAATAGACCAGGGCAGAGCCGGTCGAGTTCAGCTTGGAAATAAACGCGGTGCCGTTTTTCGCCTTGTTGGTTGACTGTAAAGGGCTGGCGACGGGAAAAGCCGTTGACAGGGTCGTCCCGGCCACATAGGCGTTGCCGGAGGAATCCACGGCGATGCCGTTGGCTTGATCGCCGGCCCCGCCCAGGTAAGTCGAGTAAGTCAGCGAGGGGTCGATCACCAGGGGTTGCGTGTGGTCGTACGGGCCTAGCGCAAAGCGCACGTGGTTCCGGGCGTCGAGGAGGAAGCGGCCTTGAACAAGTGACGAGTGACGGGTGACGAGTGACAAGCTTGACTCAGATTGGTACACGCGGGGCTTGTTGAAGCGAACCTCGCCTCGCGCGGTTGCGATAACCAGGCTGCCGTCCGCATCGATCCGCAGGGGCGGTTCGCGAACCGCCCCCACAGACAATGTGATGACATTCGGGTCGGCGCCGGGCGCCACGATGAAATCATATTCGAGCCTGCCGCCTTGATCGCCGTGATAAACCAGGTCAATGCCGGGATAAACATTTGGGTAGCGAACTTCCGCGAAAGTGGGCAGATTGGTGCGCCACTTCGCGGGGTCGTTGCCCAGGAAATAGTTGACCTTGCCGGACAGTTCGCGGGCGCCAAGGACGTTCTGCATCTTGATTTGCATGGACGAGCCTCAGCCGCAAGAAGTCAGTTGTCCTTGGTCCGTTGTCCCTTGCTGGACTCCTGGCTCCGGACCTCCCGGGACTGACCACTGACAACGGACTACGGACAACGGACGCCGTTCGAAGTTCCAGCACTGCCTCATCGCTGGTCAAGAACAAACCCCAGCCCTGCCCGTGTGAGAGGAACTTCACTTTTCGAGCGGCTTGTCCTCTGTTGGCCTCGAAACTCAACGGTAGTTTGGCAAATGAAGGCGAGACTTTTCCGGCCGGTGGTGCGGCTGCGACCGCCTGCTCCCGCAGACGCCCAGCTTTTTCATCCCGTAGCGTGTCACGGGAAAAACCTTTTGCAGTGTCATTCCGAGGAGCCGCAGGCGACGAGGAATCTCGCACTGTCGAGAGGGCATTCAGAGCGAGATTCCTCGCTGCGCTCGGAATGACAGCCTTCGAGGGAATCTCTCCGCCACCCGTTGGGGAAAGGCGTATCGAACGAGAGAACTCACCTGCAGACTTCGGCCTCGACCGTAGGCTCGTCAGCCAAGGCAGGGCTTGCCAACCCGCGCCGACTAAGAGCAGCAGAATGCATAAAATCCAGCGAGTAGTTCGATGCTTCATATCGGACTCATGAACCGGTGATTAACCTGATTTGAATACCACGGAAATTGAAAGACGGTCAAGCCATGAACTGACGGACCTGCACTCGCGCGGATGTGGTGTGGTCCTCTTGTAGCCGACAGAATGTCACTGTGCCGACCTCACCCCGCCACTCCGGAGTTTCGGTTCGTTTTCGTAAAATCGGGCTGTTTCCTGCTCCGTTTGGGGTTCAACAAGTGCTAATTCGTGCGCAAACTGCGCGAAATTTGCAGCATTCTAAATAGTGACTTCCTTTGTTTTCAACCACTTCTTAGCTTCGTTCCCACTATTTTCAATTTTTTGAAGCGCGCTGCTTTTCCGCTGCGCCAGGGGCATCCCGTTCTCGCCTGAGCGCCGGCGCGTCCTGGCGCCCGGCTACGACAATTTGCCTCCCATACGACAACAATCATAGGCTATCATGGGCTCTGGGATTTGTCAAGCGGAAAATCGCACAGTCACTTAGAACTCAGCTTGGCGGCAGGGGTTGCCCAAGGGCGCAAAAGCTGATGTCGTGTCCCAGAAGTCTGGAGCATCTGTCAGCCCTTCAGCGATGGGGCGTGCTTGATTCTTGGTTGGGAATGCTTCGAGCCCTAAAGGGGCGAGCTAACAAAGCCCAGGCCAGCGGCCCGTAAGCGCTAACTTAACGTCGACACGACCTTCGGAGCCGCGCAGCGGCGGCAGATTGTGGCCCGTGGCGAAAGCCATGGGATAAAGCCTAAGCGTCGTGAGCAAGCCCCGTAGGGGCGACAGAAGTATTGGACGGAGCGCAGGGAGTCTGTCGCCCGCTGACGCGGGCTTGATCGTTAACCAGTTCCGGCCATCCCACGGCTTTCGCCGTGGGCCACGATCTTTCGGCCCTCTGGGCCTGCGAGAGTGACGGCGAGAAGCATTTCGCCGACGGCGACAGGCTTAAGTTAGTGCCTATGGGCCAGCGGCCTGGGTCGCTACCGAGACTCCATCGTTCTCTGCGAGCAAGCCCTGCAAGGGCGAAATAATCAGGCGTTGTCCTCCGCGGACCGTCGCCTCTGCCGCCTCGAGCGGCTCATCACGCCCCTTCAGGGCTGGCAAATTGCGCGGCATGGATTCATCACCCGGCCGCTGGCCTGGGCTTTGTTCGACCGCCCCTTTGGAGTATAGGAATATCGTCAGCACGCTGGCGAGGCTCGGGACACACCGTCGAATCGCCTCGACTTACTTCACGAATTACTGGGGTAGAAGGCTAGGAAGGCGTCAAGGAAGTGGAAACTGCCTACGATGCCGACGGCCGGTGCAGATCGCAACTCTGCGACTCGTCGTGGCATAACGCCTGCCCACCGGAGTGCTTCGGTGCGCCAACCGCGCGTCGAAGACGGCGCGCCGCGTATCGGCAGGAGAACCGCCTATTGCGGCGAAGCCGGTGACAACACGGCATTCAGGTGGACGGTACCGTTTGCAACGTCGAGAGAGTAAATCCAGTCGGTGAACCCTTTCTTCTTGATGGAAATCCGGTGGTTCCCAGGGATGACTGCGACCGTACACGGAGTCGAGCCCACAAGCTCGCCGTCCATTTCAACATCGGCTCCCGTGGGAGTCGAACCGATGATCAACGAGGCAAGCGTGGACGTTGCCGGCGGTGGAGGAGGAGTGACCGACTGTGATGATGGTTTGGCGCTGCTTAATGAGTAGGAAGGGTGAGTAGTCAAGTTCGCCATCGCGATCTCGTGGTCCCCGCTCACGTAGGCGTTCAGCATTGTGCCCTTGCGGATGTCCGCATTCCAACCCCGCATCAGTAGTGCTCCGGGCCCATACGTGGCCGCAGCCGCAGCCGCGACTTTTCCATTGCTGCCTCCTGATAGGTTTGGCGCAGACACTACTGGGACCTTCGCGCCGTCGGGTGCCGTAACGTAGTCCACGGCGAAGCTCAGCCGCCCGGAGTGTCCCGCCATGCTCCGATGGCCAACTCCGGTCACATGTCCCTGGGCTCCCGAACCTGCAGGGATAACGACCACGTTCCTGACCACGACATCTTCCCTCACCTGAAACCGGATGAGGTCACCCTTACGGCTGCTCTTTGAGTCGAGGTCGTCTTGCAGGTAGAGGTGAACCGGTGTGCCGTCTGGCAATTGAATAGTTTTGGGGATGGCTTCTTGTGCGTCGAATAGGGGAAGGGCAATGAGCGCAGCCGTCAGTAACGAAGCGCACCTAACGTATGCTCCGCGGATCATAGTGAGCCTCCTGCGGGAGTAACCTGGCAGCGGCTTGTCGCGGACCCACAGCCGACGCTGCGGCACCGCAAACCGGTTGATCCGCTACTCTACAGTAAAGTCGTAGCCTTTACCGTATATACCATGGATAGTGTCAGGGGAACCCACCACGTACACGAGGTACTCGCCTTTTTTCAACTCCTTATGGCAAGTCAGCTTATAGTGACGGCTTCCGAGATCTTCGGTGGAGGTCTTCACAACGTCCTCTGCCCGTACGCCCACCTTGGCTCCGACGGCTCCGCCCATAGATCCGACTTCGAGCTCGCGCCGATCGCCCTTGCCGTTCATCTGTACGATGATGTAGTTATCAATTGTGTCGCTGGGCGGCAGTTCGATGTCTACTTTGGGACTAGGGCTGACGATCACCGGCGCGTGCTGTCCCTCGAGGTACGCCTTATTTTTCACCGACTTGATGCCATAAGTGAGCGTGTGGCCTAGTCGACCTCCGGTTTTCGCCTCGCCCAGAGTGTGCAACTCGACCGGATTCCCATCGATCTTCACGATCGCGCTGGTGAGGACGCTCGCCTCGAGCATCGCGGCTATGACCTTGCCCGAAACACCTCCGTTTTTCAGCGCCATCATGTCATTGTCTGTCAGCGAGAACTTGGGATGGCCTGTCTTAATCTTTGCGATGATGATGTCGTCGTCAAGGCCTTTCTTTGCCATCTCGATCACACGATCATTCGTAATATTTTCCCCTGCCTGGCCGGAGAAACCAGCGACCGTGCCCAACATGATGAGAACAGCCGTAAGGCCCAAGATCACCAACGAACGATTCCTCGTGTCACTCATGGATGAAATCCTCCTTTTGGTGGGCGAAGGCTCTCATGAATGGAGGCCAGTGTCAATGACCGGCGGCATCTTCTTGATTGATGTTGGGCATCTGTGCGCAATCAGTACCTGCGACGCCAGATTCAGGGCTGCCAATCGTCGATGCAGACGGCCATGCGCCTAGTGCAGTATGCTATCTTTTTAACTATAACCTATATGATTAATATTATTTTATATAACTTCAACGCGATTGCTGGAGGCAGGTCAAACGGGCGGCAGAAAAATACCTGGCGCCGTCGGAGCGGGCGGTGGTGTTGTGAATTCTAAATTGGACGGTCGGCGTGAGCCTGCCCGGCCCATGCGCAGCGCAGGTATTTCGTACCACCGAATTGACTGAAGGCGGCTCTCACCTTGGCGCATATGGTCCCTAGCCCCCAGCCCCTACTCTCCAATGACCTTGATGATGACCCGCTTGCGCCGCTGGCCGTCGAATTCAGCGTAATAAACCTGCTGCCAGGGGCCGAAGTCGAGCTTGCCGTTGGTGACCGGCACCACCACCTCGTGCCCGATCAGGAGATTCTTCAGGTGGGCGTCGCCATTGCTCTCGCCGGTCTGGTGGTGACGGTAGTCGCGGCGGAAAGGCGCCAACTTCTCGAGCCACTCCTCGATATCGGCGATCAGCCCGCTTTCCGCGTCGTTCACATACACACCCGCGGTGATGTGCATCGCCGAAACAAGAATCAGACCTTCCTTGATTTGCGATTTCTCCAGCGCTTTCTCAACCTCCCCCGTGATGTTGATGAACTCATGTTGCTTCTTGGTGTTGAACCAAAGGTATTCGGTGTGTGATTTCATGGCTTCTCCTGGAGGTTTTTCGCGGTCTGAGAGTTCTTCCCATTCGTTGTGACAAAAAAACGGTTTCACGCAAAGGCGCAAAGGGCGCCAAGCTCGCTAAGCAACCCCGTCCATCATTATAGAGGCAACTTTCTTGGGCGGTTCGAGCGCCGCAAGCGTGGCCGATGAGTGTGGCAACAACCGTGATCCTGTCCTCCTGAGCGAAGCGAAGGATCGCCGCAGTTCGTTTTGTTGATTAACGAGCAACTGCAGAGATCCTTCGCTTCGCTCAGGAGGACAGCCACGCTTCTTTCACAGGCTAGATTGCAAACCGCCCGCGGCACTCTGCCCACTGCCTACTGCCCACTGCCTACTGCCCACTGCCTACTGCCCTGCTCTTACCCTCCGACCTCATCGAATCTCACTGACCGAGTGTCCTGCTCCTTTCCAGTCGGCATGGTCAGCGGCTTGTAGAGTTCCGGGCGGCGAGTCTTGATCCATCGCCGGCCGGTGCTCTCGTCGAGCAGGGAAGCGTCGAGATCAGCCACCACCATAGCGTCATCGGCCTTCCAGGTTTCGGCCAGAATTCGTCCGTAGGGGTCCAGGATCATGGCGTTGCCCGTACGGACCTCGTCGTCATCAATGCCCACGCCATTGCTGAACACCAGGAAGAGCCCGTTGTCGTGCGCGCGGGAGGGAAGCCAGCGCATCAGCCAGGCGCGTCCCTTATCGCCGCGGAGTTCAGCCTCGATCGCCGCGGGGTCGCGGTGGCGATTCTCCCAGAGCTTGTGATCGATCCGTCCCATGAGATGTGGATTCTTCGAGGTGACGCCGCCCGTTTGGTGAGGCGCCAGCAGGACCTCGGCGCCCTCGAGCGCCACGATGCGGACGTTCTCGTTGATGTTGACGTCGTAGCAGATCAACACGCCCACGCGGCAGCCGTGCGGATCGTCGAACACCGTAAATTCAGACCCTGGGATGATCTCATCGTGTTCAAAGGCGTGAATCTTCCGGTGGAGTTTCCACTCGCCGTTGGGCATCGCCACCACGTAGGAATTGTGAAGTCTCCCGGCGGCATCCACTTCCACCAGGCCCGCGCCGATGGTCAGCCCAGACTGCCGAGCCAGAGCGAGAAGCGCCTGGGAAGACGGACCCTCGGGCACGGGTTCGGCCAGTTCGTGCAGTTGCTGGTGCGAGAGGTTCCGCAGGAACCAGTAGCCGACGATGCAGCACTCAGGAAAGGCGATGATTCCCACGTTTTGTGCGGCGGCCGCCTCGACAAAACACTTTATCTTCTCCAGATTCTTTTTCTTGTTGCCCGGTGCATGCTCGAATTGGACTGCGGCGACCCGGATGTTTTTCATAGACCACCTCAACGAGTTATATCACCACGCCATCCATTCGGAAGCGCCGCCTGGTGGGAGTGAATCGAGGGACAGGTTTGGGTTGCACCAGCGGGACGTTGTCGTGCCAGAAGCTGTGGAATTCGCCCTTTTCTCCGGTGCGGTAATAATGAAGCAGGTAGGCCTCGTCGCACGCCGCGTACTCGGAAAACCACTGGTCAATGTCTGTGATGCCGATTTGGCGTAGCATCTGGAGCGCGTAGGCCGCCGCCTCGCGCTCGTAGTCCAGGATGGCGGGAATATCGCTGTTCTCGACAGGCGGCCGATAGCGGCTTCCCAATTCGAAGGCTCGCGGGCTAAGGTTCCATTGGACGGCGTGGCCGAAAAGGTGGGCCACCAGAAAGAGTCGTTGTTCAGGGTTACAAGCCGGATCGATGTGAATTTCCGCGCCGTCTAGATCACCGATGAGCGGGTCGGGGATATCCCTGATGACGACGCGAATGCCATAGAGATGTTCCAGGGATTCTTGGACTCGAGCAAAGTACTCTGCAAAGGGCGTCGGCACTTGTCCATTTTACTACGACTGGTTAGGGGAACTACCGGATGATCGCCGGAAGACAGTACCTGGGTCGCCGACGTAAAAAGCAATGTCGGCGCCACCCGCGGTGTAGGGGTAGGGCTTGCCCTACCCTCGTCAGGACCAGCAGAAACGCGGGGACGGCAAGCCGCCCCCCTACAGCGGGCCGGTTATCGACGGATTGGGGGCAATCCGGAGCCTCCCGAGCATCGGCAGCCCTTCGTGCTACGCTGCTTTTCTTTCACCCAGTTTCATGCCCTTTGCGACAGAACCACCGTGGTGCCCGGCCCCGCTCGCACGAACAGTCGCCCAATTGCCGTTGCAGGCGAGAAACAAGTCCCCTCTTAATTCGCGAACATACCTGGTCGCCGACTCGTACTCCTCTAACTTTTTTTGTTGCTTACCTTCGTCTTTCATCGCGTCTATTTCTTTTTTCCAATTCTCGAGGGAGCGTAAATAGGTTTGTCCCTTTTCGTTTCTTGCTTGCCCGAGTGTATATTGGTCCCTGACCGTGATAGCCGCCAGGTTCACTCCCTGCAGGCGAAGCCGCTGCAGCACCTTCGCCAAGGCCGTGTCCATCGGCACGTAATGCCCGCTGTCGTTACAAATCCGGATGATCCTGCCTTGCAGAACCGCAATTGTGCCGGCACACAAGACCGGTCTTCCACGCGTGAAAGCGCTATGAAATACTCCCTTCGCTGACGCAGGCCTCGCGAACAGATCTCCTGACATAGTCATTACAAAAATGATCCCCTCGCGACCGGCGTCGTCAACGTAGTTTCGCGTATCCCACAGTCCCAGGTCCGCATCGCCAGGCGGCCTGCCCGAATTCGCCACTGTAGCATTAATGAAGTAGTAGGCCAGACCGTTCCGGAAGATGACCCGCCACCTCTCCCTGCCGGCGTCGTCCAGATAATTTCCCTTGCTTCCGTCTACTCCGTCAGTCTTGATGCCGTGCGGTCCCATCTCAACGCCGTAAATATTTTGGAGAGTGCCGGCGAGTTCGCCAATCGGACACTGCAGTGTTTTGGTCAGCTTGTTTGCCGCACATAGATTGAGGCTCAACATGGCCGTGCGGCGCGTCGAGTCCGACCCGGGCTTGTACCCCGGCTGTTGCCGGTGATGATTCATCCACCACATCGTGGCAAAGAACAGTTCGGCCAAGCGATAGCAGATCTCACCGTGTGACTCCGCCCTCTCCAGGGCGCTCACCAGTTCGTCGACGACCGCCAGTGCCGCGTCTTGCTTGCGCGGGGGGCTTGGCGCCGTATCGAGTGGGCTGTAGGTTAGCCATTGGGTCAGGGTGGGGATTTCGGTGAAGCCGTGGTGCGTGGGCGGCGGGGGAAATTTCAGGGGCGGTTTCGGGGCGGGTCTCGACGGGGGGGGAGGAAAGTTCGGGGACATGGGATTCTCCTATTATTTCAGGCGTAGTGGGCTCGCCAATGATTGAATGGAATTGCGCCACGCGATGGGAACCATCACGAGCGGGGAAAAGAGCCACCAAATAACCTTTCCCGCGACCAACAATAACCCCGTTCCGGACGATGTCAAGCTATTTGTGTGAACGGGGCGCCCAACGCCTTGGCAAAGCCCCACAACTTGCGTATGCTGATCTGAATGCAGCGGAAATTCACCATTGGCCTGATCCAGATGGCGTGTACGACTGACTCCGAGGAGAATTTGCGCCGGGCGGAGTCGCGGGTGGCGGCGGCCGCAGAAGAAGGCGCCGAGGTTGTTTGCCTGCCGGAGCTTTTCCGCTCGCAGTATTTCTGCCAGCGGGAAGACGTGGCGCTTTTCGACCTCGCTGAACCTGTACCGGGGCCGAGCACGCAGGCACTGGGAAAGATCGCCAAGGAAAAGCAAGTTGTGGTCATCGCGCCGATTTTCGAGCGGCGCGCGGCGGGGGTTTATCACAACAGCGCTGCCATCATTGATGCGACGGGTGAAGTGGCAGGCATCTACCGGAAGATGCATATCCCGGACGATCCGGCGTATTACGAGAAGTTTTATTTCACCCCCGGAGATCTGGGCTTTCGCGCCTTCGACACGCGGGCCGGACGCATCGCCACGCTGATCTGTTGGGACCAGTGGTATCCGGAAGGCGCGCGCCTGGCAGCGCTTCAGGGCGCAAGTGTTTTGTTCTATCCCACGGCGATCGGCTGGCACCCGCACGAGAAAGCCCAATTCGGCGACGCCCAACGCGATGCCTGGCGAACCATCCAACGCAGCCACGCGATCGCCAACGGGGTGTACGTGGCGGCGGTGAATCGCGTTGGCCTCGAGAAGCCGGCCGATGGGCAGGGCGCCGGACTGGAATTCTGGGGAACGTCGTTCGTTGCCGATCCGTTCGGCGTGGTGATTAAAGAGGCTGCAACGGATCGGGAAGAATTGGTGCTCGCGGAATTGGATCTCGAGCGCATCGAAGAGGTACGCCGCAACTGGCCCTTTTTTCGCGACCGGCGCATCGACGCTTACGCGGGAATAACTCAGCGATTCTTGGATGAGAAAACGTGGAACAAAGAGGAGTAAAGAAGGAACCTGCCTACCTGCCCATCTGCCTACTGCCTTCTGCCCTCTTCTCCCCCAATGCGTTGGCGGATTTGTCCAACGAGTTTTCCTAAGTCAACAGGGCGGAAGAGGAGCCTCTCGAAGCCGCGGCCGTCGAGGCCGCCCGTCACGCTTGAAGTGTGGCTGGCGATAATCCAAATCGGAATACACATGGCCCAGTTCGCCAAGGACTCGCCATCCGCGGAGGGGTGGTCGCTGGCTGAGATGTCGGCGACGAGAAGCGCCGGACGAACGGGATAAAACTCGAGCCGCGCAAGGGCCTCTCGAACCGTCTCGAAAGCTTCAACGCTAACGCCTTCCTCGAGCAACTGCGCTCGAAGCAGAGCGCGAGCTTGCCAGTCCTTGCCGGCCAGAATGACTTGAGCCACGAGCTGATTATACGAGGATTCAGGATTCAAAAGCAGGATTCAGGATTCAAAAGGCAGGATTCGGGACCGGGCAAACTTCACCTGTACCATCATTATTGGAACAGACCCCGTCAGCTGACGGACTGATGAAAACGCCGTCGCGGTCCACCCTATCCCCAAGGGCATAGGCGCTAGAATAAGCCCCTCACCCCACGCCAAGCCGCATCAGCGGCGCAAGAATGTGGCCCACGGCGACAGCCGTGGGATCACGGCACACAGCGAGCACGCTGAGCCACATAGTGGCGACAGAAGATCTGCGATCATCAAGACGGCTCTGACGCCCCTCCCGGGGCTTTTCAGGCCCATCGTCCCGGCGTTCTCCCCGCGGCTGTCGCCGTGGGCCACATTCTTGCGCCCGCCCCGGCGGGCTCTGGAACCTGATCGAACCTGTTCCTGGCACCTATGCGCCCCAAGGGAGAGGGCGACGATCTGTAGAGACCTGAATCCCGAATCCTGAATCCTGAATCCTGTCTCTTGAATCCCGAATCCTGAATCCTGCCGTTATGCTAATCTGAATAATGGGGCGACAAGCAGAGAGGCGGGGGCATGCGCATCATTTTATACACGGGAAAGGGTGGGGTAGGGAAGACCAGCATTTCTGCCGCTACGGGTCTCGAACTGGCCCGGCGGGGTTATCGCACCCTCGTCATGTCCATC
>CAWIUZ010000042.1:0-3710 GCA_963838915.1 uncultured Acidobacteriota bacterium | reverse complement strand
GGGGCATCCTCGGCAAGTTGGTAGGAGGGGGCGGCGAGACAAGCATCCGGGCAGGCTTTGGTCTCTACTACAGCTCGTTCGAGAACCGCATCCTTGAGCAGGAGAGCGGCGACGCTCCGTATGGGTACTGGTGGCAGCCTGGTATTCTCCCGGATTTTCAGAACCCCTTTATAATTCGCACCTCCGGAGTAAACGAGGGTCAGCGTTTCCCCGTCCCCGTGCCTCCTCTCAACATTAGCCAGAAAAACCCTGACACCTCCATAAATTGGGCGCAATTCCTTCCGCTCAGCAGTTCACCGGCCTTCTTCCACGACAATCGGCTTCCCTATGCTGAGCACTACAACTTCTCCCTTCAGCGCCAATTCGGGTCGGCGACCATAATCTCTGTTAGCTACGTCGGCACGCAAGCGCACCGCCTTCTGGCCACCGTCGAAGGCAACCCCTCCAATCCGGCTCTATGCGCGAGCTTGCCAGGCTGCGGCCCTAACGCCGAGGATGCAGGTCCCTTCACCTCCTCCACGGGCGCCCTCGTCTACACTGTCCGCTCGCCCTACAACGATGTGGTTGAGAATCTCACTAAAACTGGTCTCACCGAAGCTTTTGCCAGTGATGGCTACATGGCCACTATGGCCAATTCCAACTACAATTCACTCGAGGTCACGCTGCGCCGCACCCTGGGCCGTGCCGAATTCCTCGCCGGCTACACCTTCGCCAAGTCGCTGGATAACGCATCCGGCAACGGACTCGGCCAAGGCGACAACATCAACCCGATCGCCCCGGGAATCACCAAGGCGCTCTCTGCCTTCAATGTTGAGCACAACTTCGTCCTCAGTTACGCCTATCGGATACCTTTTGACAAACTCCCTGGTCCCAAACGCTTGACCGATGGCTGGGCCATCAATGGCATTACCCGCTTTGCCACTGGGTTCCCGGTTTATATCTCGGAAAATGATGATAATTCCATGCTGGGAACTTCCAGTCTCGGGCAGGGCAACCCCATCGACGAGCCCAACCGCGCTCCCGGGAGCCTGAATATCAGGGATCCGCGAACAGAGGGTCTTCCCGGGACCCCAGGGTGCCCCCAGGGCTGTAATCCATACTTCAACACCGCGCTTTTCAGTCCTGAGGCGCGGGGGCAACTCGGGAATTCCAGTCGCAGGTTTTTCGACGGCCCGGGGTGGAACAACTTCGACTTGTCTTTGACCAAAGATGTGAAGTTTACCGAATCGAAGAGCCTGCAATTCCGCGCCGAGTTCTTCAATGCTTGGAATCACGCTCAGTTCTCCTCAGGTGGACTGGGTGGGGGGCCGCAGGGCCAAATCAGCAACAATTCGACCTTCGGCTTTGTGACCGGCGCCAACCCGCCGCGCATTGGCCAGGTGGCCATGAAATTCTTCTTTTAGAGCTTGCAGGGGCGGCCCTTGCGCCCGCCCGTTGTCCAGCCGGGGGCAACCACCAGGGTTGCCCCTACGACCCCTCGCCCACGCGAAAAGCCGCGGACCTCGAACCATGGGTGGCGCATACGTCCCGACGCTTTTCGTCGGGATGTATGCGCCTTTCGCCCTAATCTCGACAAGAACGTGACCGAGACATGCCAAACCGCGGCAGGTCTGCGCCACCCCCGACCCCCAACGTGAACCGCAGCCCTCTCCCTTGGGGAGAGGGTGTCCCGCTGTCGGCGCCTTCATCAGCCGGAGCGGGACGGGTGAGGGGTTGCTCCGTGATGAGCACAACTGGCCGCAGACCTTTTTTCACTTGACAGCCCGGTCATCTTATGATAGCCTACCCGGATGGCTATTGTTGACGATTTGTCGCTGGGGAGAGTCGGAACGCATGGACGAGTAGGGAGAACGGGACCGGCGCGGTGTGGGGAGCAAAGCAGGGAAAGACAAAAAATGAAAAATAGCGGGAACGAAGCTAAGAAGTGGTTGAAAACAAAGGACAATCGCTTTTCATAATGCTGCAAATTATGCGTGTTTTGCGCACAGATTAGCACAATTGAGCACTAAAACGAGCAAAAACAACGCCTCTTGCGCGAAACGAACCGGAGCTTCGAATGGAGATGTGATGCAAGAAAGTGACCGGAAAGGGGCTACACGCGTTACAGATTGCACGGTGGTCCCTATTGCCCGTCGGCTGGCGGGCGCCCAGAAGCCATGAAAATGCAGAGGTGGCACGGGCGGCTCGCCCGTGGCTTCGGCCTGGCAACGCACGGGCGGGACGCCGGGCCACGATTTTCAGAGCAGGCTCGTTAGCCTCTTCGGGTATAATGCCAGGGTTTCGGCGCTACGGGGCTGGGTTGATCCAAACGGTTCCCACGTCAGCTCACCGTGTCTCGGCTACGCGCGGCAATCGCCTGCCAAGGGGCTGGCTTTGTAGGCTACAGAAAAACGCCTGAACACTGTGTCATTCCGAGTCCTTCGCTGTCATCCTGAGCGAAGCGAAGGATCTCGCTCTGGGTGCTCAGGGTAAACTCCGCGAAGAATCTCGGCAGTTGCACTTTCAACGAACTTCGGAGATCCTTCATCGTCCGTCGGCTGACGGACTCTTCAGTATGACAGTTGTTGGGAGGTTGGGAATGTCGAACAAGAAGTGGGTTCTCATATTTCTTGCGGGACTCTTGTTTCTGGGGTTGGTCCCAGCGGCCCTCGCACAGAGGGGCGGCGACGAACCAATCTATCTCAATCCTAATGAACCCGTCGAGCGGCGCATCAATGACCTGATGAGCCGCATGACGCTCAAGGAGAAGGTGGGACAGCTTAACTTGCCCTGCGTTTATGTGGATGAGTTGGGAAAAGACATCCCCTCGAAAACGGAGGCGTGCCGAAAGTTCGCGGCGGGAACTTACACTCAGGAAATCGGCCCTGGGTGCGGCTTCTTCACGCTGGCGAACGAGATTCTGCGCAAAGGCGCGCGCCAACAGGCCGAGTATTTCAACGAACTCCAGAGAATTGCGCGCACCCAGACCCGGCTGAAGATTCCTCTGCTCGAAGACGAAGAAGGCACGCACGGCGCCATGATGTCCGGCGCCACGGTCTTCCCGGAAGGCCTGACCATTGGCAGCACGTTTGACATGGATCTCGTGAAGGCCGTCTATGCGTCTGCGGCCGCTGAAGCCAGGGCCGTCGGAATCCACATGCTTTCCACGCTGGTGCTGGAGGAAGACCGCGATCCGCGCATGGGTCGAAACGAGGAGGCTTACACGGAGGATCCTTACCTCTACCAACGCATCGCGGAAAGCATCGTTCAGGGCACTCAGGGCGATAACATTGCCGCCCCTGATCGGGTCATCGCGGTGATGACGGATTTCCCCACCCAGAGCGAGCCTGCGAGCGGCCTTGAGCGCGGCGCCATTGAGTTGTCAGACCGTTACATTCGCGAAAACGTGCTGCTTCCTTGGATTGGGGGAATCACCAAATCGGGCGGGTTGGGCGTCATGGCCGAATAAATCAGGCTAATGTCACAATTGCCAGCAAAATACCCAAATTAAGATAATACCAATTGTGGTAGAAGATGGCATATATTTAGTATTTTAATCTTAAATCCGCATACTAGTCCCTTGCACTTAGGCTCAAATACGGTAACCATTCCGAGCCTTCTTGAGGCTCCCTTTGTTCCCTCAGGAACTGGCGTGGGAATCTCGGTGATAAAGGAGGACCAAGATCACCACGTCGGGCAAGGCTCTCCTCGTTACGGTTACCCTTTTTAGA
>CAWIUZ010000041.1:0-4098 GCA_963838915.1 uncultured Acidobacteriota bacterium | reverse complement strand
GATCATGAAGTGCCATGCCCGGAATATACTGGCCGGCGCCAAGGAGCTCACGCTGAAGTTCCAGCATCCGGGAGGATTCAAGCAGGTCGCGCGGGGCGACGTTTTTGCGACAACAAAGCGCTGCGGCCATTCCCACCGCTTGCCCGCCGTGGCCGCAGGTGGCCATCACCCGCGTTGACCCAAATGCCACGTGCGAAACGCTGATGATTCTCCCGGCCAGAAACAGATTGCTGACGCCGCGGCTGTAGTAACAGCGATACGGAATCTGGTACACGCCTTTCGAGTGCCACTGGGAGCAACTAGGAAGCTCACTGTAGACCCCTTCTGCGGGGTGCAAATCGATAGCCCATCCGCCATAGGAGACGGCGTCAGGATGGGTCCGTTGCTCGACCACGTCGTGCTGGGTGAGAATGTAATCACCCTCGAAGCGGCGGCTTTCGCGTTTGCCGGGGATGGTACCCACCCACTCGAGCGTCAGATTTTGCGCCTCAGGGAAGCGTCCGGAGTTCTTGATGTAATCCCAAACTCCGTAGGCGACTCTCCACAACTCCCACTTGATCTCCTCGGTATCGTAGACAGTATCCCTGCGCCCGCCCCACTCGAACCACCAGAACCTGCATCCAGTATCGTGTGCGCGAATGTCGCGGTAGCGCGGAATCTCGGTGATGTCGCGAAGAGCAAAGGCCGGCGGCACGAAGCGCACCGGGCAACCCACATCCTTGCTGTAGAAATAGAGCGAGTGGCCGAGCAATTCACCGTACTCGACGGACGGAGCCATGCCTTCGCCGAATTCTTCCCGCTTCTCCGCGCCCATGCGGAATGGCGCGCCCGCGAGGAACGCCACAATCCCATCGCCCGAGGCATCGCAATAAAGCGGAGCTTCCACCCGGTAGCGTGTCTGGTTCTGCGAACAGTAAGCACTCAGTCGCGAAATGGTTCCGGTGTCCGATTTTTCGACTGTGTCAACCGCGGTGTTCAGCAACAGGCGGATGTTGGGTTCAGCGCGCACCGTCTCAAGCAGGATCGTGTCCAGGATCAGGGGATTCCCTTCCGGATTGCGATAGAGGTTTTCGACCAGAATCTCATCGACCACGCCCCCCTCGCGCGCCCAGCGGTTGTTGTTGCCCATATGGGAGGTGGCGCCCAGGATCCAAAGACGCACTTCGCTCGAAGCATTCCCGCCCAGCACCGGCCGGTCCTGCACAAGCACCACGTGGATACCGGCGCGGGCCGCTGTTACAGCGGCGCATGTGCCTGCCAAACCGCCGCCCACGACCGCCAAATCGGTAGCGAGGTCAACGAATTTGAGCGGCCTCACGCCGTCCACGCCTGAATCGCGAATCATGGAGTTTATTAATCAAGCCGGCCAACGGATCAGCTCTCAGCGATCGGCGCAAGTTCTCCAAGGTGACCAACCCAAGAAATCGAACCAGCGGCTCTATAAGGATGGTCTTCGGCGGTGCCAATCCGTAGCCTGCTGATACCCGTGCGCCATGCTGATAATTGTGGTCTCATCAAAGGCCCGTCCCACAAGCTGCAAACCGGCCGGCATACCCGCCTTCGTAAATCCGCAGGGAATCGAGATTGCCGGGCTCCCCGTCAGGTTGAAAGGGGCCAGGTAGGCAACGTCGCTCTTAGCCACCTTCGGGTCGCGTGGCGGCCTCGCGTAGGCGCCGGCGATACCCGTCCCTGGGGTTGTGGGTGTCACAAGAACGTCGGTTGTTTCAAACGCTCGTCGCAATTCGCCCGCGATCAGAGTCCTGGCCTGTAGCGCCCGGTAATAGTCTGTCGTCGAAAGAAGCCCGCCTACGGCGATTTCGCGGAAGGCACTGGGTCCGAACTTTTCCCTCTTGTCTCGAAGATTCCGAATATGGGCATTGAAGCCTTCGATTCTCAAGATGGTAAAGTCAGCGGCAGGCGCATAGCTCAGATGCGGAATCTCGACTTCCCGAACCACGGCTCCGAGCGATCGAAATACCTCCAGCGCGTTTTCGAAAGCGGCGGCAACCTCGGTCTCCACCCCGGCGGCCTCCATGTAGGATGGACACACTCCCAAACGCAAGCCGCGCGGATTTCTTGAGAGGAGTTCGACGCTGCTGGGCACCGCAACGTCGCTCGAAGCAGCATCCGATGGGTCCCGCCCGGCCAGGGCGGTCAGCAGAATGGCCGCATCTTCAGCAGAACGCGTGATAACGCCTACGTGATCGCAGGAGTAACTCAGCGGCACTACCCCGGAACGCCCGATCCGGCCGTAAGTCGGCTTGAGGCCGGTAACGCCGCAGTACGACGCGGGCATGCGGATCGATCCTCCGGAGTCCGTGGCAATGGAAGCTGTCGCCAGTCCGGCTGCCACCGCTACCGCTGAACCGCTGCTCGACAAGCCTGTATCGGCCTGAAGGTTCCAGGGGTTTCGGGCCGGCGTGATGAACTCTTGCTCGGAGCCTGAGCTGAATGCGAATTCGTTCAGGGTCGCTTTCCCCAGCGTAACAACGCCCCGCTCGCGCAACCGTGTGACTACGAACGCATCCTTCTCGGGAATCCAGTGTTCGTAAACCCTCGAAGCTGCGGTGGTGCGGATGCCCGCCGTCGCAATGAGGTCTTTGTAACTTATTGGTATACCGCGAAGGGGCCCGCCTTGCTTTTTCGCCGCAGCCTCTTTCGCCTGCTCGAGCGCGACATCTGGAGTGACCGTAATGTAGGAGTGCAGCGTTGGCTCGAGCCGCCCAATTCGCTCGAGATAGGCGCGCGCTAAGTCGACGGGAGAGAGTTCTCCCCGTTGGATTAGCCACGCCGCTTCAGCGATCGAGAGATAACAGAGTTCGGCCATTAGTGCGGGATGAAGACGAAGCCTGGAGTAAGGCCCTCAAGCGGAAGCTCTTCGAGCCATCGCGCTTCCTCGAACACGCTCTGTGCGGAGTGCTCGAGTTGGGCCAGCACCTCAGGCGGAAGTCTTAATTCGGTAATACCGGCGTCGCCGCTCTCGCCGGAGGGAGCCGCACCAGACGAAAGCGGGAGGCCTGCGCTCGCGAGCAGCAAGCATGTAGCCTGGCGACGAGTGATCGGCATGGTGCTCACCAGATAAGTTTCAATCCGAACTGTATGGACCGTGGGTCATAGGCACTTGTTATTGTCCCGAACGTCCCGCTAAAGTTGTATCCATTGGGTCCCGGCACAAAAGTCGTGTTCGGCAGGCCGAGGTTGGTGATATTCGCGAGGTTAAACGACTCCGCGCGGAATTGAACAGTGAACTTTTCCTTGATTGGGAAGTCCTTCAGCAACGCGAAGTCGAAATTTGTTAAACCCGGTGCCCGAACGTTTCCGAGTGTACGGCTAAGATTCCCGTATTGATAATTGGGCGGGTTTACAAAGACATTCGGATTGAACCACTCATTGAGATTAGGGTGAGCCACTTTGGCGCTTTGGCCCGTACTATTAGGCCGCTCTGCCAAAAAGTTATTGGCGCCAGTGATTATCAGTGGTGGCCCTCCGTCTGCCGTGAAAACTCCCGACATCGACCAGCTGCCCAGTACGGCGTTGGCAACGGAGTTATTGAGGGCCCAGTTGTGTCCACGTCCCAGAGGAAACTTATAAACGTAAGAAAGAACAAAGGCCTGCGGGACGTCAGTGGGATCGACAGACTTTTCCGCGCTACGGTCAAACTTGCCGTCCTGATAGCCGTTGTAAAGCGTGGATGACAAGCTGCTCATCCAGGCAATGTTTGATATCAGGGAGCCTGAAATCAGCTTGGCATAAGTGTAGCTTGCCAACACGGTCAGGTTTTGAGACATGCGATGTTCGACCTTTATCTGAAGTGAATGATAGGTCGAAGATCCTCCATACGGATCAAAGACGCTCACGCTTGAATACTGTGGGTACGGCTCTAAGGTCTGAGCTAACGCCACGGTGGCGCCCCCCAGGGGGCCAGGCACTTGTCCAGCCAAGGGGTTCGGCACCAGGTTCTGCAAAGAAAGACCCTGAGACAAATAATTGTCGCCAAGCTGGTCATAGTTGTACTCATTAGAGGGCAAGTGGACGCCGGCGCTGCCTGCATAAGCCACGTCCAGTAGCCATTTTCCAGGGAATTGGTGCTGGACATCG
>CAWIUZ010000040.1:0-24161 GCA_963838915.1 uncultured Acidobacteriota bacterium | reverse complement strand
GTCGGCTCAGGATTAAGTTGATCGCCCCGACTCCGCCTCGCGAGGTGCAACGAATCCGCGATCAGATTTTTATGGCCGAGCAAGCCCGATGGGTAACCCCGGACATCAGCATCCTGAAGGCACGTTCCCGCGAGACCATCGGCATTGCCCGGGTACAGCAGACGCTCAGTCCGTCGATGGCGATCCTCGAGTACGTGGTCGCAGATCCGCAATCGTATTGCCTCGTCATTACGCGTGCCAACGCGAGGATCGTCGAGTTGCCGGCGAGGCAGCGAGTCGACGAGCTGGCTACGGCGTATCTGAAAGCGGTGAAGGCGAAACAGTCCGCCGATGTTGAGGGTCGGCGGCTCTACGACGCACTTCTCCAGCCCATATCGGAGGCGAGGCAAAAAGAGAATCTCGTTGTGGTACCGGACGGTAGTCTGCATCTGGTGCCATTCGATGCACTCGTTGACAGCGGCGGCAAGTACGTCGTCGAGTCTCACAGCCATCACGTATGCGCCGTCCGCGACGGGATTCTTTCTTCTAACGACGCAGGAACGACGCCCTCGGACGTTCTCGCATACGCTACTCGCGGTCGGTGGGGTGCCGTATGGCGGTGGCGAACTGAAGCAGGTTGCGCTTACGAAGAACGCATTCTGCCACCCTCGTTCATAAAGGCAACATCATGAAGTTCACGGAAGGTGCGTTCCGCGACTGGGGTTACGAGTTGGCCAAGCAGGAGTTCCGCCAGCACGTCGTCACGGAACGGGAACGCTGGGTGCTCGAGGGCAAGGACAAGAACCCGAATGCCTCGGTCGAAGCGCTCGCTGCCTTGCTCGAGCCTGGACTTGAAATGGCCACCGAGAGTTTCAAGCAGACCGTCTACAAGGAAGTGAACGACTGCTTGGAGTCTATCTACGGTACGCATGGCCAGGGCCAGTGGAAGAACAAAACGCTGGTGAACGATCGCATTGCCGACTCGATGCTTCAGCAGATCCTGACGCGCGCGGATGAATACCAGTTGGTCTGCACGCCCAACCTGAACGGCGATTACCTTTCGGACGCCTGCGCCGCTCAGATCGGCGGGCTGGGTCTCGCGCCCGGCGCGAACATCGGCGATGGTTTCGGAGTCTTTGAAGCCACGCACGGCACGGCGCCCAAATACGCGGACAAGGACATGATCAATCCCGGGGCCCTCATCCGCTCCGGGGCGTTGATGTTTGAATTCATGGGCTGGTCCGAGGCCGGCAAGCTGATCGAGGACTCCTTGGCCGCAACCGTCGCGCAGCACCGCGTCACTTACGACCTCGACCGGTTGATGACCATGGACGGCGTCACAGGCGTCGAGAAGCTGAGTACGAGCGCCTTTGCGAACGCGATTATTGAGAACATAGGGTCAGGCAACAGGGAATAGGGAACAGGGAACTGGGCAGAGAATGGAGTCGGGTCGGAAGCGGAGTTGGCAATCTTTGGGCTCGGAATCTTGGATCTGAGATTTTGAATCTGAGATCTTAGGACGACCGGCAAGGATCAATACGACTTACCGCCTACTGCCTACCGCCTACTGCTTTCTGCCTACTGTCTTTCCCAAGGGGGGGGCTCATGACACGCAAAAAAGTGACGGTGATTGGATCAGGCAACGTTGGCGCATCGGTAGCAATGCGGCTGGCGATCAAGCAAATGGCCGATGTAGTTCTGATTGATATCCTGGAAGGCATCCCGCAAGGCAAGGCATTGGATATGCACGAAGCGGGGCCCATCGATGATTACGACAACAAAATCACGGGAACGAACGATTACGCAGACACCGCGGATTCGGACCTGGTGGTGATGACGGCCGGGTTTCCCCGCAAACCCGGCATGAGCCGCGACGACCTGCTGAGAGCGAACTACGAGGTTGTCAACGGAGCTATATCGCAGGCGGCGAAACAATCGCCGGAGGCAATCCTGATCGTGGTGACCAACCCGCTGGATGCGATGGTTCAGACGGCGTTCAGAGTGAGCGGTTTTCCTAAGCATCGCGTGCTGGGCATGGCGGGCGTCCTGGACACGGCCCGCTACCGCACGTTTATCGCGGAAGCTCTGAACGTGTCAGTGAGGGACGTCCAGGGGTTCGTGTTAGGCGGCCACGGAGACACCATGGTGCCTGTGCCACGCTATACGACGGTGGCCGGAATCCCAGTTGGCGACCTGATGCCGCGGGAGCAGCTCGAGGCGATCGTAAAGCGCACGCGCAACGGCGGGGCCGAAATCGTGAATTTGCTCAAAAGCGGCAGCGCTTATTACGCGCCTGCCGCAGCCGTGGTCGAGATGATTGACGCAATCTTCAAGGATCGCAAAAGAATCCTGCCCTGCGCCGCTTATCTGGAGGGTGAGTACGGCATCCACGATGTGTTTGTAGGCGTGCCCGTGAAACTCGGGGCATGCGGCATCGAGCAGATCGTGGAAATAATGCTCACGCCGGAAGAACAGGCGGCGCTCGGAAAATCTGCTGCGGCAGTGAGGGAGTTGGCGGCGATTATCGGCGTCTAACGCTTGCGAAACCCGGTTCCAGGTTGTATCTTATATCAGGCCTTGTGCATCCATAGTGTTGGGACAGTTGATGCGGGCGTCGGTGCTGTCTGTGGCGTTTTAGCGCAGAGTTGGCGTTCGACGGCGGCGGTCAGCGAAGGTCTCACACACGAGCGCGGGCCGGGGTGGGGCAGGACGCAGCAATGAGTGAACCTCAGGCAGCCACGCTGGCCAGAGACGAGTCTGTCCTTGTGAGTGAGGCGAAGGCAGGCAACTATGCCGCCTTCGAAGAGCTCGTCAACCGCTACGAGAAAAAAATCTACCGGCTCGGAATGAATATCACCGGCAGCCCGGAAGATGCGGAAGACGTGCTTCAGGATACCTTCCTCAAGGCTTTTGAGCACCTCTCCGAATTCCGGGAGGATTCACGCTTCTACACGTGGATTGTGCGCATCGCGGTTAACGAAGCGCTGATGAAGCTGCGCAAACGCCGGTCCAGCAAGGAAGTTCCTTTTGAAGAGACCGAGGATCAGGACGGCGAGGTTCTGGTCCGTGATTATGCCGATTGGAAGCCCAATCCCGAGCAGACACTGGCACGCGAAGAGATGGAGCAAATCCTGCGCAATGCCATACAGGCCCTGCCTCCGGGTTTCCGCACCGTTTTTTACTTGCGCGATGTGGAAGGTCTTTCCACTGAGGAAACGGCGCAGTTGCTGAATCTGAGCATCGGCGCGGTGAAGGCGCGGCTTTTCCGGGGCCGCCTGCGATTGAGGGAAGAATTGAGTAAAGTTCTCAAGCGAGGATGACTTTCGTGAAATGCAGGAACGCGGTCAACGAACTTTCCAACTACTTGGATGGTGAGCTTGACGAGGAACTGAAACAGACCATTCAAGCTCACCTCGGCAACTGCCACCACTGCCACGCAGTGTTCGACACCACACGAAAGACCATCGACCTTTATTGCGACGGCAAGCTCTTCCCGCTGCCGGATGACGTTCGCGCGCGGCTGCATGAAGCTCTCCGGCGTCGCGCACAATGCGTCTGACCGCCCATCGTGAGTTGAGAGTCCTAAGTCACAAGTCTCCTCCCTCTAGCCGGGACATCTTCCACTAATCACTCGTGTCGTGCTTCAGAAGTTCTTTGAAGGTGTGGGTGCGTCATCCTGCGGGCAGTCAGCCAGCGCATCCGGAAGGCTGACGGCGCGCGGGGCTGTGCTATGTTGCAAATGACTACTGTTGACAAGAATGTTGATAAAAGCGGTTGCATCAGCAAACAGTCTGTGCTAGTAATGGTGCACCCTTGGGTAGAGGGTTTAATCCCTGTTTTGGCAATTGTTTCGGCTCGAGCGTGTGGACCCTGTTCCGACGAGCCTTGGCGCGGCGGGCTCACATCATCTCAGAAGGAGGGAATGAGCAATGGCGTTTTGCACAAAATGCGGGGCGCAAGTGGGGGAGGGTATGGGTTTCTGTCCGGCTTGTGGTGCTCCAACAGGTTCAGCCGCGGCGGGGCCGGGAGCTCCAGCGGCGGGCGCCGCAGCGGGGCCGCCCACAAGCAGTACGGCAATGTCCTCCAACGTTGCGGGGCTTCTCACTTACATCTTGGGTTTTATCACCGGAATTATCTTTCTGGTGATCGAACCTTACAAGAATGATAAGTTCGTGCGCTTCCATGCCTTCCAGTCCATTTTTCTCAGTGCCATCTGGATCGGCTTTCGTATCGTTTGGGGCTACATCATCATGGGGATGCTCTGGAACCCGTTCAGCGGCCTGTGGAGGCTACTGGCGATGATAAGCATGCTGGTCTCACTTGCCTTTTTGGCTTGCATGCTGTTCCTGATGTATAAGGCCTACAATAACGAACGCTTTAAGCTCCCCATTATCGGCGAGTTGGCGGCCAAACAAGCTGGCTAAGCGACCTGGAGGTGTGAAACACCGACCGCTCCACTCCGCGTGGTCGAGGTTAGCGCCGTGCTTCGAGAGGGCTAGCACGCTTGCCTTTATATCTCGCCGCTTGAGGTGTCATTTGGCCGGAGGGCCGCTCCCAAGGAGCGGTCAGTTGGTGGTTTTGCAGAAGTAGTCCCTTAGCCCCCCTCCCCTTTTCACTTGACAATTTCTCGCGCTAAATGCAATTTAGCAGGTTTCACGGTCGTGTCTCGATTCGAGTGTCGTCTCGGCCTTGTGGCTGGCGATGCCGGCCCGCAGAGGCGGAGCGAGCATGACAAATTGGAAGGGGGCCCATAACGTCTCAGGGCTCGGGGTGCGCGGCGCAGTTTGATGGTGAGGCGGTCTTACGCTGCCAATTCGGCGGCGGAGGCGCGCCAGCGGAACGGCAAGCTGTCCTACGGCCGATTTCGGCTTGGGCCCGGCGCAGACTCGACTGGGCTTAAGCCATGGTGTGGTGCTATGGGTGTTCTTGTTTGTTTTCACGATCGCTGCTTTGACGGGGTCGGCTCAGCGGCCCTTTTCACCCGGTTTTATCGCCAGTGCATCGACCCGAAGGCGGAGTTCCGCTATCACGGGTTAGTGCACCGGGCCGGACAACTATTCGACGAAGGCCTGTTTGACGACCAGGAAAACGTCATTGTGGATTTCAAGTATTCCAGCTCTGACCGGCTGACCTGGTGGTTTGACCATCACCAAAGCGCCTTTCTCACCGAAGCCGATGCGGAGCATTTTCGCCATGACCGGAGCGGCAAGAAATTCTACGGCCCCGACTATCGCTCTTGCACTAAATTCATTGTCGACACCTGCCGGGAGAAATTCGGCTTTCGAGCCCCCGAGCTGGACGAACTGGTTTATTGGGCCGATCTGATCGATGGCGCCCAGTACCCTGATACCCGAACAGCCGTGGAGATGCGTGATCCTCCCACTCAACTCACCCTGGTCATCGAAGGAACTACGGACCCCCAGTTCTCAGTGCGGCTGATTCCCAGGCTGATTTCCCAGTCGCTCGGTGAGATCATGGATATCCCTGAAGTGCGGCAGACTTTTGAGCGCCTTTATGCCGTCCACCTCAAGACTGTTGAGATCATCCGCTCCCGCGGCGAGCTCAAGGATGGAGTCCTATTTTTCGACCTCTCAGACCGGAATTCTGAAGGCTTCAATAAGTTCATTCCCTATTACTTGTTTCCAGGCGCCGTATACAGTGTGGCGCTTAGCCGCTCTGAGGCTCGGATCAAGATTGGCGTAGGGAGCAACCCGTGGAACGCAA
The DNA here is from genome assembly GCA_963838915.1 of uncultured Acidobacteriota bacterium. Taxonomy (GTDB): domain Bacteria; phylum Acidobacteriota; class Terriglobia; order UBA7540; family UBA7540; genus CAVROP01. The sequence goes on along the minus strand of CAWIUZ010000040.1, from coordinate 18,458 downwards.
CGCCCAAGACCGCCAATCTGGCCAGCATCTGCGAGCGGTTCGGGGGCGGCGGCCACGCCAAGGTCGCGGCCATTTCGCTGCCGCCCGCGGATTTGGACCGCGGCAGAAGCATCGCGGGCGAGATTGTGGACGGGCTTCGGGCCGGCTTGGCCGAAACACAGGGACTAGGGGCTAGGGATTAGGGACCAAGGACTCGACGGATCAGGGGGCGGAACCTCAACAGCAACTGGGAAGAAAGCCGTCATTTCCTGTCCTTTTTTGGCTGTTTGCTGATCCCCAATTCCCAATCCCTGTTCCCTAACCCCTAGCCCTAGTCCCTAATCTCTAGCCCTAGTCCCTAATCCCTATTCCCTAATCCCCATAAAATGTGGTAAGAAGGAAGACAGGACAAATCAGGAAAAAGGCCGTTACCAGGACATCATGTTTCGTCGCTGAGAATGTCGCAGCCTGAAAGAGGGAGAGTGGCCACTTTGGACGAAGCGACAGGGGTAATGCAAAACGCGATCAAGGTCAAGGTTTGTGGTGCGTCTGACATGGGCCGCATCCGAAAGAACAACGAGGACAACTTTGTCATCTGCAACCTCACAACCGGCGAAGTGAGCCGGACGCCTCCTCTTCCCGCCCTTACGCTGGGGAGTTTTGGCTCACTCTTCATGGTGGCTGACGGCATGGGTGGAGAGGCAAGTGGAGAAGTTGCCAGCCACATCTGCACCTTCACCGTTCCCAAGCGATTGCATGAGAACCTCAAGTCTCTGGAACAGGTCAACGAGGTGAACTTTGTACTCCTGCTCCGGGAATCCGTCGAATATGCCAACCAGATTATCCACCAGCGAGCGCTGGACGACCCCACTCATCGTGGGATGGGGACGACGGCCACAGCGGCTGCCATATTCGGACCTTATCTTTTCGTGGCGCAAGTGGGAGATTCCCGCGCCTACCTCAATCGCGGCCATGAGTTGACCCAGTTGACTCGCGATCAGACGTTCTTGAACTATCTCAAGGAAATCGGCGTCGAAGTGCCCAGCGACCCGGAGATGGACAGCCGCAAGAGCATTCTGACCCAGGCGGTGGGGAGCAGCGAGAACGTCAATGTCAAGGTCACGTGCGCCCTGGTCAACCAGGGAGATAGCCTATTGCTTTGCAGCGATGGTCTGTATAATATGGTTCCGGGCGGCGAGATTCTTCGCGTGATGATGGGGAGTGAGCCGTTGCCCAACAAGTGCCAGTCCTTGATCGATCAAGCTAACGCCAACGGCGGCAACGATAACATCACGGTGGTCATGGCCGAGTTCAGCGGGGCCGGACTTCCCCCTGCGGTCCCCGACGCGCCCATCGAGGTTCGGGAATTCCGGCAAGAGGATTTCACCGGGCGCATGTGAAGCACTCACGAAACTGTGGACTGGCTGTTTTCAACTGATAGGGCCGACCTTTAGAGCCTGCCCTGAGCAAAGCGAAGGGCCGGCAGGTGCTGGCCTAAAGGCCAGCGCTACAGCGAAACCAGGACACTGCCTTTCAATTAAGCTGTTTGATTTCCACCCGGAAGATGTGCTCCCCCAGGAAGAACTCGTCTCCAGCCTCCAATTCGATTTCACTGCGGACCTGACGAAAGACGCCGTTGCGGCTCCGCAGGTCCTGGAGGATGAAGCGTCCCGGCTGTGCCACAATGCGGGCGTGGGTCCCGGACATGTAATGATCGTCTTTAAACACCAGATTGGCGTTAGTCCGCCCGAGGGTAGTTTCAGGGTTTTCCAATTCGAATTCTTCAATCACCTCGCCGCTAACCAGAATGTGTTCGAGCTTGGCAGAGACCGGGCCCGGGTGCAGCTTGGGCGGTGCAGTCCACATCATCGTGCCCTGTCCGGAACTCGGTTTTTCCACCTGCTCCAGGCTTTGCGTGGTGAATCGAAAGAGATCTTGTCCCAGGAGAAACACGTCCCCTGGAAGGAGTTCAGTGTCCTGGCGTTGCTTGATGAAAGTTCCACCCAGGCTGCCGAAATCCGCCAAGTACAGCTTTCCCTCGCGATTCGACAGCAAAGCGTGCCGATCTGAAAGCCTGGCATCGTCTGGGAAATTGATTTCGCAATTGGCGCGCCCGATGGAAACTCCCCCCACGATTTGGAGAGGATGCCCCCAGGTGCCGTCGGTCTTCTTCTCGCTGATGTGAGCTTCGATGCTCGGGGCGCGGAATCCGTCAAACAACAAGGTCCCTGCCTGCAAGGAAGCAGGCATCGTGGTATCCAGACTTGCTGCGGAGGGCGCTCGAACCGGCGGCGCCGGTCGTGCGGCCGGAGGGCTGATCGGCTGCGGCTGGGAACGCGTCACGGGCGGACTGGGCGGAAAAGCCGCAGCGGCCGGAGTGACAGGCTGCGGCGATTCCCATGACGATACTGTCGCGGCATCAAAGAGCTGAGAGACGCTCGCGGGCGAGGCAGGCGATTCGACCTTTGGGGGCGGCGGAGCGACGGGCTGAGGCTCGACTGCCCGCGGCAGCGGCGGGAAAGCGATTGCGGCGGCCACCGGCGCGAGCGGCGTGCCACAGAAACCGCAGAATTTGGCGCCGGCCGGAAACGTCTTGTGACATTTCAGGCATTCCATTTGCGGCGTCTGCAGAGTATTTGGTCGTGGGAGAGGAGCGGTCGGCAGTCCCAGCGGCTTTCCGCAGCGTGCGCAGGTTGGCGCGTTCGCGGGGTTCCCGCTTCCGCAGTTCGCGCACGGGATATAGCGCACAGTTCCTTCGAAGTTCGGTTCGCCAGGCATATAGGTGCTCCGGAATACCGAGGCTGGACATCGCTGATTTCCAGTCACACCGGATAGGTATCGCTGCGAAACTGTTCGGGCGGATGTTTCGCCCGCGAGCCTCCAGGTGGTAATAGCCCTTTCTACGCTTATTCTTTCCTAAGATATCCCACAGGTCAACTGGAAACGGAGTCTCCCCAATCCGTCGATAAGGGAGGTCGAGAGCGGTAGGGCCCATGGCCTCGCGCCTCTATGCCGCAGGCGGCTGGACCCGGGCGGTGCAGGGGTAGGGCTTGCCCTACCCTCGTCAGGAGCAGCAGAAACGCGGGGACGGCAAGCCGCCCCCCTACGGCGGGCCGGTTATCGACGGATTGGGGGAGTCTTTCCAAAGGACTTCGAAGACCTCCACCGGGGCAGCCTTGCCTTTGACCTTGATGCTCTCCAGGCGCAGGGCGGGGGAGCCGATTTCCCGGAAGGTGGACTCGGAAATCAGAACCTGTCCTCCGGCGGCGTGCGCGCACAGCCGGGACGCCAGATTCACCGCGTCGCCGATGACGGTGTAGTCCATGCGCTTTGAGGATCCGATGTTCCCGGCGGTCACCTGGCCGGTATTGATCCCCACCCCCATCTGGAGGGGTTCCTGGCCGCGCGCCTGCCACTGACGGTTGAGCGCCACCAGGGCCCGCTGCATCGCGCCGGCCGTCCGCACCGCACGCTGGGCGTCGTCCGGCTTGGGCCAAGGAGCTCCGAACAACGCCATGATCCCGTCTCCCAGGTACTTATCGAGCGTTCCTCCGTTGTCGAAGATGAGATCTGTCATTTCGCTGAAGTACTCGTTCAGCAGTTCGACGACCTTTTGGGGAGGGAGGCCCTCGGAGAGCCTTGTGAACCCTCGGATATCCGCGAAAAGAATCGTGGCGGCCTGGTTCTCGCCCCCCAGGCGGATCTCGTCGGGGCTGGCCAAAATCTTTTCCACGACTACGGAGCTCATGAACCGTTCCAGGGCCTGGCGCTCGATCGCGCGGCGGGAGAGTTCGGCGTGGGAATGGGCGCGGTCATAGCTGATCGCAGCTTCTGCGGCGACCACGGAGAAGATGTCCAGCTCTTCCTTTGAGAAGGCGTAGGGTTTGCTAAGGCAGTCTACATAGAAGAAGCCAAATATCCTGTCCTTGTAAATAAGCGGAGCGCACATCGCGGAGCGAATGCCGGAAATCCGAAGGCTTTCGCTGGTCGAGAACCGCTGGTCCCGGGAAACGTCGCGTATCAACACCGGCACTCTTTCGGTCATTACCTGGTCTATGACGGTTTTCGAGAGCACCGGACCGTAAGGATCGGCCCTCTGATGCTCGTCTTTGTAGAGCATGATGGCTGGAAGGAAGCCTCTCCGTTCGTCGTGGAGCATCACAAAACCGCGTTCCACATTCTCCATCTGGAACACCAACTCCATCACCTGCTGCATTACTTCTTGGGGAGTCATGGTTGAGGAAAGGGTTTTGCCCACCGCCAGCAGGAGCTTCAGCAGTTTGTTTTCCTTCTCGAGCGTTGCCAGCCGGTCCTGGATTGAGCTTTCAGGCGGGGCGACGGGCTCGGGCTCCTGGTGCAGACCAGCACTCAGGGCGTCGTCGCCGATCAGCCCTGTGATGTCCCGGCCCGCGTCGCGGCCCGCCTCGACATAGAAGGGAGCTCGGGTGGCGGCATCGAACTTGAGCTCGAAGGCCCCGATGTTGATGCGGTCCTGGTCCGCCAGGCGCTGCTCCTGGATCGGATGCCCGTTCACAAACGTGCCGTTCATGCTGCCCAGGTCGATGATCAGGACGGTGTCGCCCGGCAAGGCGGTTACGCGGGCATGGCTGCGGGACACACTCGGATGCGGGAGCACCAAATCGTTGGAGTCGGCGCGTCCGATGCTCACCGTTGACCCGCTGATTTCGAAGATCTGAGTCTGGTTAGAGGGGTCGGTTATAACAAATCGAGACATGAGGGTACACTACTTGCCCATGTTGACCCTGACACTCATCGTGGCGCCGTTTCGCACGGTGACGGTGCCTTCGTATGGCTCCCATCCCTCACGCTTGACCACATACTTGTGGGTTCCCGGCGGGACGGTGACATGCGCGGGGCTGGGACCCAATGACTTCCCGTCAACGAATACCTCCAAGCCAGCCGGTGTCGTGTTGACAATGATCTCGCCGATTTCCTGTGAGAGTTGCGCGTTGACGGTGGCGCTCCTTCCTGCTTCCAGGTCCACCGTTTGCTCGTATTCTCCGTAGCCGTCTTTTGAGATCACCACGCGGTGGCTGCCGGGGGGCTGGCTAACTGTCGTCGGGGTGACCCAGCCTGGATCGCTACTGCCGTCGATCGTAAAATTGGCCCCCGGGACATTCGAGCTAACCACTATTTGGCCCATCTTGGGTGCGGCGGCGGGCCCGGCGCCACTCGAGGGATTGGCAGAGGCACCGGTGTCGCCCAAAGCGGTAACAGGAGGGGTTGAGTTGTTGGCGGCGGAGCGGGCCGGGCGAAGACCTGACGCCTCAAGAGTTCGAGTAACAGGAGGGGCTAAGCGGTTGTCGACGGACTTAGCGCCACCGCTCTCGGGAGCGGAGCTTACCTGGGGTGATTCGTTCGCCTTCGTCTTTCCTCTGGGCACAGCGGATTTCTCCACCGTGGACGTGCTTGGGGTCCCGGGCGGCGTGGCAGGCAGGTTTGTGCTGACGCTGGCCGCTTGCCCGCTCGCGACGTTCGCTGCCGGCTGGTTGCTCTTCACTTTTTGGAGATAGTAATACCCTCCCAAAATTCCGAGGATGGCAACGCCCAGCAATGTCAAGAGGACCCATACCACCGGCGAGGAGCGAGGCTTTTGATAGACCGGCGCGGGCGCGGCGACCTGTGTGGGCGCTGGTGCGGGCGGCGGTTGAGGAGGTTCGATCTGAGTTCGTTCAACCGGGAGGGGCGGCGCTGGGTGCCTCACAGTCGGCTCGACCGGGCGTGGCTCGACCGCTGCGCCCGGCCCGAGCGGCGCATTCAGGATCATCGTAGCCGAGGAAGGCGGCGCCGCCTGACCACCCAACTGCCTGTAATTCTTCAGGTCCTCCGCAAGCTCGCGGCAAGTCTGGTAGCGCTCCTCGGGGCTCTTGGCCAGGGCTTTGCAAATCACGTAGCTGAGACCTGGATGAATTGTGGCATCCAGTTCGCGCGGCGGCACGGGATTCTCGTTAATGATCTTGTAAATGACGGTGGTGATGTTCTGGCCGGGGAACGGCTTCTCCCCGGTCACCAGGTCGTAGAGAATGACTCCCAGGGAAAAGAGGTCGGAACGGCCGTCAACCTGGCGCCCCTTCACCTGCTCCGGAGACATGTAGTTGGGCGTGCCCAGCACCAGCCCCGCCTGCGTCATCCCCATCGACACCATCTTGGCGATGCCGAAGTCGGTTACTTTCACCATGCCATTATTCAGAATCATGATATTGGCAGGCTTAATATCGCGGTGAACGATGCCGCGCTGGTGGGCGTGGTCCAGGGCGCTGCAAACTTGTTCGCACATGGGGATGATGGTTTCAATGGGAAGGACCTTCTTGCCCTCAACCAGTTTCTCCAGCGAAGTCCCTTCCAGGAATTCCATGATCAGGTAGAGCATGCCGCTGTCTTCGCCGTAATCGAAGACGTTGACGATGTTGGGATGGCTGAGTACCCCGGCCGCTTGCGCCTCGCGCTGAAAACGCGCCCTGAACTCCTTATACTCCTCGGGAGAGAGGCCTTCCGTGAGCATGGTCTTAATGGCAACTGTACGCCCGATGATAGGGTCGAACCCCTGGTAAACAACACCCATCGAGCCGCGTCCCAGCTCACGCACCACCTCGTATCTTCCCGCCTTGGTCAGCACATCGGCCATCAAACCCTCACCTTCTTCCGCACCCGCCATCTACACGACGCCACTCAGCACACACCAATCCTGCGTTGTCGGCTTATCACTGGCCGGCGGGAAAGGCGCACCCCCGATTTTCCCATGTCTGGCTCAGCGTAACGCACCGTGATCTTGGTGTCAAGGCATCAGGCCTTAGGCATCAGGCCTTACGCTGTCGTTAGCAGCGGTGCATAATGATATTGAAAACGCCAAAAATCTCACCGCTTCACCGCCTCGCCAGTACGATGCCCCACCGGGTATGGGTACTGTCCTGGTTTGATCGCAGCGCTGGCCTTCAGGCCAGCATTTGCCGACCCTTCACTCTGCTCAGGGCAGGCTCTAAAGGTCGGCGCTACTCTCAGAGTCGAACACTACCTGGTGCGGTTTTTCTTTCGGTGCGATACGCGCAATCTGCTATAGTAAGGAGCAGGTGTAAACAAAACCCGATGGACTACGATCAGCTAGCCAGCTTCCTTGAGGTCTCAAAGCTGCAGAGTTTCTCGCGCGCGGCCGAGAAGCTTTTCCGCACGCAGCCTGCCATCAGCGCCCAGGTGCGGCTTTTGGAACAAGAATGCGGAGAGAAGCTATTCGACCGCAGCGGCAAGAAAGTTCTCCTGACGCCGGCGGGCGAGATTCTGCGGCGATATGCGGAGAAGATGCTGGAACTCCACAAAGAAGCGCTGCAGGCCATCGCCGAGCTGAACCAGACGCCACGCGGTAAGCTCTACATGGGGGCCAACGAGGCCACCTGCCTCTACGTCCTGCCCAAGACTTTCGCCAAATTCAAACAGCTTTATCCCCTGGTGCAGATCAGCATCTACCGCAACTTCAGCCACAAGATTCTGCAGAAGGTTCAGGAAGGGGTTCTGGATCTGGGGATTGTGACTCTGCCGCATGCCGCCAATAATACAGAGGTCATCCCGCTCTTTCGCGACGAAGTGCAGCTTGTGGTGCCTCGGAATCACCCCCTGGGGAAGAACAAGAGCGTGACGCCGGAGGAGATTGCGCACCACCCGCTGATTCTGCCTAAGACCGGTCACACGCGGGTGGTGATTGACCGGCTGCTGCGCGATTACCGCGACCGCATCCAGATCTCCATGGAATTGGCCAGCGTTGAAACGATCAAGAAATTTGTGGGTGCGGGCCTGGGAATTTCCTTGATCAGCAGGACCTACGCGCAACCGGAGGTTCAGGCCGGTCTGTTGAAGCTGATTCCGCTCGAGGGCCAGAAGATCTACCGGGAACTCGGCTTGGTATATCGCCGGGACCGGTACCTGTCGCTTCCTGCAAAGGTCTTCATCGACGTGGTTCGCGAGTCGACTAAGTCGCCCGAACCTGCCCCTCCATCCGTGGCCGCGAGTGCGATGCGCTGAAGAGCCGAGCCCGTTTCACGCCAGGGCGCAAAGTGCGCAAAGAAAAACCAGTGTCCTGAGTCAGACGCTGAATAATTCAGCCCGCAGAGCGGGCGGCAGCGAGTAGCCCACGGCGCAAGCCGTGGGTCGCGGGAGCCCACTCTCACCCCCGTCCCCTCTCCCGCCCGGCGGGAGAGGGGTGCCGAAGGCGGGTTGAGGGCCATCTAACCCAGGGCTTACGCCCTGGGCTACCCTATGCCGCCCCTGACGGGGCTCTTTTGGCGCGAGCTGTTCTGATTCTCTAACACCTTCGAAGCCCGGGGCTGCATTTCTGAACCACAACGCCCTATCCCCCTTCTGCCGAGTTGGGGAGCAAGGAACGATCCATGGTTAAAGAAGGGATGCCTCCTGCAAAAAGCAGGAAACCACTCGTCGTTATGAAATTCGGCGGGACTTCGGTGGGAAGCGCCGAGCGCATGCAAAACGTGGGCAACCTGTTGGCTGAGCACGCGCAGCACGCTGAGTTGGCGGTGGTGGTTTCGGCGATGGGCGGAGTGACGGACATGCTGATTCGCGCCGCCTCGGAAGCCAGCGCCGGTGATGGCGAACACTGGAAAAATGTGCGGCGGGAATTGGCTCGCCGCCACCGCGAGGTCGCTGACCAACTCCTCTCCGCCGCGGAACAGTCTTTTGTGCTGCCTCGTCTGGCTGCCCAGGTGGGCAACTTCGAGAACCTGTGCTCGGGATTCTCTCTGGTTCGAGAAGTCACTCCCCGCGCCATGGATACGCTCTCGAGCTTGGGCGAAGTGATGTCTGCAAACCTTATGGCAGCTATCCTCCGCTCACTGGGTATCGCGGCGGAAGCGGTGGATGCGACGGAGCTCATCGTTACCGACGACAACTTCGGCAACGCCTCTCCCCTGTTCGAAGAGACCGCTCTCAAGACCCGCCAGCGCCTGGCGGCGCTCCGCCGGCGCGGAGTTATTCCTGTGATCACCGGGTTCAGGGGCGCCACGCCCGAGGGCGTGTGCACGACGCTCGGCCGGGGCGGATCAGACTTCAGCGGCACCATCATCGGAGCGGCACTGGACGCCGACGAGGTCTGGATCTGGACGGATGTTGACGGGGTGATGACGGCTGACCCGCGCCTTGTTCCGGAGGCGCACATTATTCCCGGCATCTCCTACCGGGAGGCCATCGAGCTTTCTTTCTTCGGCGCCAAGGTGCTCCACCCCAAAACCATTCAGCCGGTGATGAAGAAAAAGATCCCGGTCTGGATCAAGAACAGCTTCAACCCTTCCTGCCCGGGAACCCGCATCGTGCCTTCCGCCGCCGATGGCCCGCCGGGCGTGAAGGCCATCACCTCGCTCAGCAAGGCCAGCCTTATTATGGTGAGCGGAGGAGATCGGCTGAGCTTCGCTCAGTTGGCAAGCCGGGTTTTCGATTGCCTCAGCATGGAAGACGTCACCTCGCTTATGGTGACTCAATCCTCGGCTGAGAATGTGCTTTGCCTCGCCGTGCACGATGCAGAGTTAAAACGCGCCAAGGCCAAGCTCGAGAAAGCGTTCGAACTGGAGATCATTCACGACCGCTCCGCAGCGGTGGAACTCATGCCGCATGTGGCGATCGTAGTGGCCATTGGTGAGAATATGAAAGGTACACCGGGCGTGGCCGGGCGGGCCTTCGGAGCACTGGGCCGGCGCGCCATCAACATCATCGCCATCGCCCAGGGGTCTTCCGAGTTGAGCATCTCGTTTGCCGTGAAGTCTTCCGACGTAAAGGAAGCGGTGAAGACGATACACGAGGAATTTAAACTGTAGGAGTCCGTTGTCCGTGGTCCGTAGTCCGTTGCCCGTTCTCATCGACGAAGCGGGATGACGACGGACAACTGACTACGGACAACGGACAACGGCCGATGTCATTCGCCTACCTCCAATGCATCGAAGAGGCTTGCCGGCGCAAGCAGGACACGAAAAAGGAAGGGCACGCGTGTGCTTACTGTGGCGGGCTTCTGGAGGTTAAGTACGAATTCGAGGCCTTCGATCCTGAGAACATGAGGCGCGCGTGGCATCAGCGGCGCCTGAGTGGCGAGCCCATCGACCGCAGCGGGGTGTGGCGCTTCCGGGAGTTGATCCCATTCACCGGACCGGGCGACCGGATTATTTCGCTCTCGGAGGGCTCGACGCCTCTCGTGGGCACGCGCCGTACCGGTTGGTGGGCGGGCCCTGTTCACTTGACCATCAAGCACCAGGGCAACAATCCCACCGGGTCATTTAAGGACCTGGGGATGACCGCCTGCATAACGCGCGCCGATTCGCGGGGAATACGGCGGGTGGCATGCGCTTCGACCGGCAACACATCTTCCTCGATGGCCGCCTACGCGGCTCGCGCGGGCATGAAGGCGCTGCTGTTTGTTCCTTACCGGCAAATCTCCGCCGCCAAACTCGCCCAAGCCTTGGATTTTGGCGCGATGGTGGTGGAAGTGGGCGATACGTTTGATGAGGCCTTCCGGCTGCTGCGAGAGATCGCCTGCGAACTGGATCTTTACCTGGTGAACTCCGTAAACCCCTTCCGCATCGAGGGACAGAAAACCATCGTGGCGGAGATGCTTGAGCAACGCGCCTGGCGGCCGCCCGATTACATTGTGGTTCCAGGCGGGAATCTCGGCAATGTCTCCGCCATCGGCAAGGGGCTACGCGAGTTGAAAGAACTGGGATTCATCGAAAAGGTGCCGCAACTGGTGGTCGTGCAGGCGGCCGGAGCGAGTCCCTTCCATCAGATGCTGGCAGGCGGCTTGAGCGAGCTGACCCCCGTCGATAAACCGGATACCGAGGCCACGGCCATTCGCATTGGCCATCCCGCCAATTGGAAGAAGGCCCAACGAGTGCTCGAGTGGTCCGGGGGATTCACGGAGTCCGTCAGCGACACGGAGATCTTTGAGGCCAAGACCATGCTCGCGGAAGACGGCGTGGGATGCGAGCCCGCGTCTGCCGCGACCGTCGCAGGCGTTCGCAAGCTGGTGCGCGCCGGACGAATTCCCTGGCACGCGGATATTGTCTGCGTTCTTACGGGTAACCAATTGAAGGATACCGAGTACGTTATGCGCCACCGCTCGGACGATCAGGAAAGCCGCCAGAGAATGCGCGTCGAACCGAATCTCGAGGCGTTGCGGAAGGCGCTGGCACCGGTGGTCGGTAAGAGTCGACAGTCAACAGTCGACAGTCGACGGTAAAAAAGTGTGTCATTCCGAGCGAAGCGAGGTCTGGAGTGCGGCAGCTTGCTGCCGCTTTTCCCGGGCGCGAGCTTGCTCGCGCCCCTTCGGTACAGGTGGCCAATCCCGGCCAGCAAGCTGGCCTGAAGAAAAGCGGCAGCAAGCTGCCGCACTCCAAAGCGCCGGCGGCGCGGTGTGGCGTCTGAAATCTCATGGATGAAACTTTACGCCAGGAAGTGCGATTCCTCACCACACGCCTGGGGGCGATTGTGCAGGAGCAGTGTGGAACGAAGACCTTCCAGGCGATCGAGCGTCTGCGCAGTCTGGCCAAGCAGATCCGAAAGCACCCCGATCCGAAGCTCCTCGAACTCAAGGAATCGGCCGTCCTCGAACTTTCGAATCGCCAGGCCACCGAGGTCGCGCACGCATTTAGCCTCTTTTTTCATCTCGTTAACCTTTGCGAGGAGCGCGAGCGGGTGCGCCGTTTGCGCGCCTATGCTTCGCAGGAAGCGGGCGCGCCCATGTCCTTGCGCCGGACCTTCAGCGAGTTGCGGCGCCAGGAAGTTCCGGCGGTCCAGCTCAAGCGCCTCCTTCAATCCATGCACATCGAGCCGGTTCTTACCGCCCACCCGACGGAAGCCAAGCGCCGGAGCGTACTCAACCACATTCTAAGAATCGGGAGAACCCTCGAGGCTTTCGACGGAGGCCCGCATGCCGCTCAAGAGCAGGCAATCGATCCGTCGATCGAAGCTTTGTGGCTCACCGACGAGGTCCGCGAGTCTGCGGTTACACCTCAAATTGAGAGCGAGAACGCGCGCTTTTACCTCGAGCGCACCATCTACGATTTGGCAGGAACTTTTTGGGAGAAATTTTGCGACGAGCTTTTTCGCTACCATCCCGGGTTCCCTGAACCGCAGCCCTTCCTGAGTTTTGGCTCCTGGGTCGGCACCGACCGGGACGGCAATCCCAACGTCACGCCCACCACTAGTAAAGAAGCCGCCGAAGAAGTGCGCAAGAGCATTCTGCGTCACTATCACGCAAGCTGCCGGCGTATGCTAGGCCTGGCATCGTTTCCGTGCCGCCACGTTCCCGAAATCCAGCGCGACCTCGAGCGGCTCATGCGCCGCTTTCCGGAAACGCGCACATTCCGCGAAGTGGATCAGCCGAGCGAGCTTTATCGGCGCAAGCTCCGCATCATGATGTGGAGGCTTGACCAGACGGTGAATCGCGAGCGAGGCGCCTACGCGACTCCCGACGAATTCACTCGCGATCTCGGCCAGCTTGAGCGCCTCTTGGCCCGCCACGGCAGTCCTCGAATCTCGAAGTTGGGCGCCCGCAGGCTGCGCGTGGCTTCTCAGGTTTTTGGTTTTCACGGTGCGAGCCTCGATTTTCGCACTCATTCCTATGCTACCCGCGCCGCCGCCACTGAGCTTTTGCAGAACCAAGGGCTCCCTTCCGAACCCTACGAGGCGCGCATTCTTTCCATCAAAAGACTTCTCGAAAAGCCGAGGATCCTGAAGACGCAAGACCACGCTGCGGAACATTTCGAGACGCACTCATTCTCGGAAGCTACCCGGCGCGTTTTGGAAGAACTGCGGGCGCTCGAAGAAATCCAGGCGCGCGACGGAGAGGCGGCTTCGCATCGTTACATTCTGAGCATGACGGGCAGCGCGGCGGACGTTTGGGATATTCTCCTCCTGGGGCAGCAAGCCGGCCTGGTGGAACTCCGCAAGGGCGAACCGCATTCATCGTTTGACGTCATTCCCCTGTTTGAGACTTTGGACGATTTGGAAGCAGGCCCCGAGATCATGCAGGAGCTTTTCCAGGACCCGCTCTACCGGCGCATCCTGAAGTCCCGCTGCGATTTTCAGGAAGTCATGCTGGGGTATTCCGACTCGGTTAAAGATGGTGGTTATGTGGCCGCCAACTGGGCGCTTTTCCGCGCGCAGAAGCGGTTGGCGTCAGTGGCTGAAAAATGCGGCATCAAACTGAGCCTGTTTCACGGCAAAGGCGGAACCATTGACCGTGGCGGCGGACAATCGCACCGCAGCATCGAGGCGCAGCCCTTCGCGGCGCCCGGCGGAAGACTTCGCATCACCGAGCAAGGCGAAGTCATCTCTCTCAAATATGCCAACCCGGCCATCGCCGAGCGGAACCTCGAACAGCTCGTTACCGCTGTGCTGCACGCCCACTTGCTGCACTTCCGTGGCTTCGAGGTGGAGGAGATTCCGGAGTGGGAAAAGCATGCGCAGGAACTTGCCGCCAGCAGCCGCGCGTTTTATCGCGAACTCGTTTACGAAACTCCCGGATTCGTCACCTATTTTCGGCAGGCTACGCCCATCGACCTGATTGAGCGAATCCGCCTCGGCTCGCGCCCCAGCCGCCGGTTCCAGACTGGCAATCTGGGCGACCTGCGCGCCATTCCCTGGGTCTTTGCCTGGACGCAATCGCGCCACCTCCTCCCGGCCTGGTACGGTCTTGGCTACGCGCTCGAGAAGTTCATCGCCGATCACGGCTCGAGCGGGCTGCAAGTGCTGCGCCGCATGTACAAGGGCTGGCCTTTCTTCGGCATCTTGATCGGCAACGCGGAAGCGTCCCTCGCCAAGACCGACCTCTATATCGCCAGCCGCTACGCCGCCCTGGTTCGGCCCCCGTCTCTCGGCTCGAGCATCTTCGCGCGCATCCGGGAAGAATACGATCGCAGCGTTCGGGGCGTGCTCGAGGTGTCAGGGTCGAATCACCTGCTCGAACGCCAACCCGTGCTTGCCGAATCCATCCGCCTGCGCAACCCGTACGTTGACCCTCTCAACTTCCTGCAGACCCGCTTCCTCGAAAAATGGCGCCGCGCCCCCGACCGCCAGCCGGATATCCTCCACCTTTTGCAAATTACCGTTGGAGGTATTGCCTTCGGCATGAAGAGCACTGGGTAGGGGCTGGAGACTGGGGAATTTTGGATTTTGGATTTTCGATTTCGGATTGCGGGATCATTCATTGTCGCCCTCTCCCCCTTGGGGGAGAGGGTGGACCGCAGCCGGCGTTTTCACCAGCCGGGGCGGGCCGGGTGAGGGGGTCGCGTCCCTACGTATTCTGGCTCTCCACCAGTTCCCGAGCGCGCTGCCCCGCGCGGACCACGGCTTTGATCAACGTGACGCGCAGGCCGCCTTCCTCAAGTTCGAGCAGGCCGTCGATGGTGCAGCCCGCCGGCGTCGTTACAATATCTTTCAATTTGGCCGGGTGCTCGCCGGTGTGGAGCACCATGGCGGACGCTCCCAGCAAAGTTTGGGCGGAGAGTTCGGTGGAAAGATCGCGTGACAATCCCATCTTCACTCCCGCCTCGGCGAGCGACTCGATGATCAAGTAGACGTAGGCGGGGCCGGAGGCCGAAAGGCCGGTGATGGCGTCCATATGCTCTTCACCGACCACCACGATCCGGCCCATGGAACTGAAAATCTCTCGCGCCAACAGGACGTCGTCTTCGGTGGCGTGCCGCCCTGCGGCGAGGGCCGTCATGCCCTGGCGGATGAGGCAAGGTGTGTTCGGCATGGCCCTTACCACGCGCACGGCCCGTCCCAACTCACGCTCGATCAAGGCGGTCGTGACCGAGGCCGCAACCGAAATGAGCAGCGCGTCATGCTTCAGAGCTTTCTTGATTTCGTGCAAGACGCCTTTTACCTGCTGGGGTTTCAAGCAAACCAGCACCAGGTCGGCTCCGGAGACCGCCTGGACGTTGTTCGTATGAACTTTGACGCCATATATCTCTTTAAGGTAATCAGCGCGCGGCCGGTCGGCTTCCGCTACCGTCGCTTCGACACTGGCCACAGGAATAAGCTGCGAGCCCAGGACTCCTGAAAGCAATGCCTCGCCCAGTTTTCCCGCGCCAATGAGCGCGAGTTTTTTGACCCGGGCGTGGAAAGGCTTCGTTGCTCGTGCGCTCTTCTGGGAAGCGTCTGTTGCTGGTTTCATATCGCTCCTGCGAACTAAGGCCGCCTTTGCGGCTAGTACCTAGTGACAAGAAAGCAGCACCCTAACATAGATGCTTTGGAAGGGCGGGGCTTTAGCCCCGCCGCCCCGGGGCAAGTTCTCGATGGGCCTTTAGGCCCTGAAGCCGCGCCGCTTCAGGGGCTAAAGCCCCCAGAATCTGGTCCAGTTCCTACGGCGGGGCTGAAGCCCCGCCCTTCCGTGCGGTCCATGATGTGACGCGGAGTTTCTTGGCCAAGCACTAGGGCGGCCATGAAGGCCGCCCCTGCAATTTTCTGGGCAGGCCTACCGTCGTGCCTCGGCCTGGGCGGCGGTGACTTCCTCCTTCGAACCCTGGATCCAAGGCATCATTTTCCGCAACTCGCTTCCGACCTTTTCGATCAGATGATTTGCGGCCTGGGCGCGCATTTCGAGGAACTTCTTGCGGCCCTGGGCGTTCTCGTCCATCCATTCTTTCGCGAAGCTCCCGTTCTGAACGTCGGCGAGGACTTTCTTCATGGCCTCGCGCACATGCGCGTCAATCACCTTGGGGCCGCGCGTGTAATCGCCGTATTCGGCCGTGTCGCTCACCGAGTAACGCATGTACTTGATGCCGCCCTGATAGATCAGGTCCACGATAAGCTTCAATTCGTGCAGGCACTCGAAATAGGCGATCTCCGGCTGGTACCCTGCCTCGACCAGAGTTTCAAAACCCGCCGTGATCAGTGCCGAGACGCCGCCGCACAGCACGGTTTGCTCGCCGAACAAATCTGTCTCGGTCTCCTCTTTGAAGGTGGTGCGGATAACGCCGGCCTTGAGGCTCCCAAGTCCCCGGGCGTAAGCGAGCGCGGTCTCGACGGCGTGGCCCGAGGCGTCCTGTTGGACAGCGAGCAGGGCCGGGACGCCCACGCCTTCCTGGAACAACTCGCGCAAGCGGTGGCCAGGACACTTGGGTGCGATCATGACGACATCCACGGTTGGGGGCGGAGTGATGAACTTGAAGTGAATAGTGAACCCGTGGGCAAACAACAACGTCTTCCCTTGGCCAAGATTAGGCTCGACTTGTTCCTTGTAAGCTTTGGGCTGCACGTGATCAGGGATGAGCAAGGCAATGAGGTCGCCACGCCGGGTGGCCTCGGCCGCGTCAACGACTTCAAAACCCGCCTCCTTGGCTTTCGCCTGAGGAGTGGAGGGACGCACCTCGCCCACAATAACTTTCAACCCGCTGTCGCGCAGATTCAGAGCATGCGCGTGGCCCTGGCTGCCGTAGCCGATTACCGCGACCGTCTTCCCTGCCAAAGCTTTCAAATCCCCGTCATTTTCGTAATAGACTTTTGCCATTTCGTTTCCCCATGTATTGAAATATCCACTTCGTGATGATACATCCATCGAAGGGATGAATCTCGCCCTGGTTACTTTCGCCCGACACCCGAAGCACAGCAAGATTCCCTGCCTGGCTCTGCCGAAAATCACGTCATTCCCGCGAAAGCGGGAATCCATTGTGTTCCGGACACGCAATGGACCCCCGCTTTCGCGGGGGTGACGACGCCTGTGATTGTCATTCCTTTGGGTGGGTCGAAGACCCATCGCCGCTCGGAATGACAGTCCAGAAGGACTCTTTCGAGAATAGCAGGTCTCTCGCTTGTCGTCATGTGTTAGAACGGATCGTTAGCCGGACAGCCTGCGCCTTAGGCCCGGAGGGCCGACAGAGAGTAGCCCACGGCGCAAGCCGTGGGATCGAGGAGTAACTCTGGGTTGTCTCAACCCCGGGAGGGGCGGCAGATGCTCCCGCACTGTCTCTGTCGCCCCATCCGGGGCTTTGAATATTAACGCCGCACCGGGTCCCACGGCTCACGCCGTGGGCTACTTTCTTCCGCCGCTCCGCGGCTCTGGAGATCTTCGCAGACCGCCGACTCACCTGTGAGAATCAGGCCGAAACTGCCGCAAGCTCCGCCTGCGGGGCGGACCGAGTCGTCCTGACGCAGGCGAAGGGATGAAACGCCGCATCTCGCGAGCCAACCGAGGTGGAGTTTCGCCGCCTCTCCGCCGGAATCTCCAATAGATATTTCCCATGACTGGCAAAGATCAGCTTCGATTGTGGAAACGCCTCGAGCACTCGAGTGACTCCCGAGTTGTCTTCTTCGGAGTCGATGAAAACAAAGGAAGCGTTCGGAAAGGGTTGATGTCGGTACCAAGTAACGTGCTGTACGCCCTCCGTCCGCCGCAAGAAGTTGAAGAGGTAATCAATATCGGCTTCCGCTGAATCCACGACGCCCATCAGGGAGAACCCCAGCGGACGTGCGCTCAGCGTCAGGGTAGTAATCTTCAGGCTCTTGCGGCGGAAGATATTCATCAACCGGCAGATGGATATCATGTCGTTGTTCGTTTCAAGAGTCAGTAGCCACTGCATAATCCGCTCCCTTCCCGCTCTCAATCGCATTCGGACGTAGGGGTAGGGCTTGCCCTACCTTCGGAAGGGGACGGCAAGCCGTCCCCCTACATGGCCTCGTTATACCGCCCAAAGATCGTCGAGCGCTTCCTCTTCCACCAGCGCGTGCGGCGGCTCTACGACCATTTCCGCCAGCGACGCTCCCGGCGGAACAATGGGATAGACGTTTTCGGCCGGATCAACCCAGAAGTCGATCAGGCGTGGCTCGCGATCGCTCAGGAAATCCTGCACCGCATCCGCAACGTCCGTACGGTGTTCGACCCGCGCGCCACGAATCCCGTAAGCTTCGGCGAGCTTCACAAAGTCCGGGGCGAAGTCCAGGTCGATGTCGCAATAGCGCTTCTCGAAGAAGATCTCCTGCCACTGGCGGACCATCCCCAGAGCGCGATTATTGATGATGGCGATCTTGACCGGAACTCTGTACTGCACGACGGTGGCGAGATCGTTCAGAGTCATCTGGAACCCGCCGTCGCCCACGATGGCGATCACCTGCCGGTCGGGGAACGCCATTTGCGCCCCCATGGCCGCCGGGAATCCGTAGCCCATCGAGCCGAGCCCGCTCGATGAGAGCCAGGCTCGCGGGCGCGTGAAATTCCAGAATTGCGCCCCCCACATCTGGTGCTGCCCCACGTCGACCGCCACGATGGCATCCTCGCTGGCGTATTGCGAGAGGGTCTCGATCACGAATTGCGGCTTGACGTTGTTGGCGTACTTGTCGTAGGTCAGCGGGTGCTCGGAACGCCAGGATTCGATGCGTTGCAGCCACTGCTGCCTTTCCATCCGGGGCGGGACGCTCCGACGCTTCAATACAGCAAGCAGCGCGCGCAGGGTTTCCTTGAGCAATACGACGTC
>CAWIUZ010000039.1:0-24459 GCA_963838915.1 uncultured Acidobacteriota bacterium | reverse complement strand
TCGTGGTTCTCTTAATAGCTAGACAATGTGAACTTCGTCCATTTTATATTTCCAACGAAACACGACCGGCTCTTCGTTGAGCTCGCGAAAATATTGATGCAACCTTTCGATCAGTTCGGCTTTGCTGGCGACGCGAATACCGCGCAGGAGACTTCGCGTCAGTTTGCTGAAGAGCACTTCAATCAGGTTCAGCCAGGACCCATGCGTGGGTGTAAAGACAAAGATGAAGCGCTGCGGTCGGGTGGCCAAGTAGCGCCGGGTTTCCTTCGAAATGTGCGCCGAAGAGTTATCCAGTACCAGCCGGATGACCGCTGTTTCCGGATAGGCTGCATCCAGCTTTTGCAAGTACTCCACAAAGTCTTTGCTCTTGTGTGTGTCGCTGACCATTTCTGTTACTTGGCCGGTGTGCAGGTTAATCCCGGCCAGCAGCGAAACCGTGCCGTGCCGGACATATTCATAATCGCGAGTCACAGAAGGGTGCTTTCCGGGAACCGCCGGCAGGTCGGGGGTGGTGTTGGCGATGGCCTGAATGCCTGGTTTTTCATCGTAGGAGATGGTTACCAGGGAAGGCTCTTTCAGCCGGCCACTCAGCAGGCCGTCATTGACGATCTCCACTTCTTTATAGACGTGCAGCACATCGGCCATCTTGGCCTCAAAGTTAGGGTCCCGTTTCTCCACGTAGTAACGGACCTTGTGGGGGCGTAGTTCGGCCTCGGTCAGGAGGTGGTGAAGCTTCGACCGGCTCAGTTTCTGCAAGGCCGGGTAGCCCGCCCCGGGTCCGTGCCTCCGGACGTGTTGGGTCAGGAGTCGGTAAGTCCACAACTCCTGGGCATAACCTAAGTCCTTGGGTTTTTGGCAGGCCAATTGGACGATCCAGGCAAGAGCGTCATCCGTTAATTGACGCGGCTTCCCCGGTCGCTGCAAGTCGTTGAGCGCGGCATCGAGTCCGAATTGCAGGCACTTGGCAATACAGCGAACCACGGTGTTGCGGTTGACTCCATTCTTGGTGGCCACCGCTTGGTCGTTCAGGCCGGCCACCGAATCCAAAAGCAGGGAAGCGCGCATCACTCCGCGCTGCTCCCCTCGCCGCGAGCGCTGCAGGCTTCGTAAGCGGTCCATCTCCTCTTGGGAGAAGAACAACGGCTTTCGTCGCTTTGTAAAGGGCATGACTCCTCCTATCGGGAGGAGTATGCCAGGGTTTCAATCAATTGTCTACTTACTTAAAGAACTTAAATCTAGTACCCGACTTGCATGTGCCGGAGCACGCCGTAACGCGCTCGACGTTACTGTTGCCGTCCACGATCAGACTGCCGACAGGATAGCCCGTGCTCGCGGCCCAGGCGGCTGTGACCGAGAAATCGGTATCAGCTACGATGCCCGATGTGGTGCCTGTGCCCGTAGAGAGAGGCGGGGCGCTCACTGCGCTGGCCGCGGTGGTGGGCATGTTAGTTCCGAGCGTGAAAGTCATTATACAACCAGTAGTCGAAGTGCAGGTCCCCCACGAGTATGCGTGTTGCCCCACGCTGAGGAATAGCAGGTCGGTATTACCGTTATAAAACTCGGTAGCCGGCGAGCAGTCCTCGTCGCTGGAGGCCGCCAGGCTAAGGGGGGTTCCAGAAATGGTCGTGTTCATCGTAGGTGAAGTGGAGAAGCCGACACGGTATAAGTAAGGCCAATCACCATGAGCATTGGTCTTTCCGCAGAAGTAAAGGTAGTTTGTGGCCCTGGGCCCACTCTGTATGTAGTTATTGTCAAATGCCCCCACATGCATAACTGAACCCGGAGTGTCGGTCCCGCCAACGCCGGTGAGTACTACCTTGTTAGTCAATGAGGTGCTGGTCTGGATCACCGCGCCGTAATAGTGTGTACTTGTGCCCGTTTGATAGCCCCCGTCAAACCAGAAAGCGGTGCTCATAGTGCCGTCCACCAAAGGAGCGTCAACTATGCTGCCAGTGCCGAGAGCAATCGGCGTGCCAAGGCAGGGGGGGCTAGTACTACCACACTTTGCTGATGTGCTTACGAAGCTGAGCTCCGCCCCAGCATCTCCGACGAGGATATTTCCTGAATTTGCATCGTACACGGGACTGCTTAGCTTGGTGCTGCTGTGTACGGTGAGGGGCCACGCGGTCGTGCATGGTGAGGTAGAGCAGGTCACCGTTTCGGCGGGGGTTCCATAAAATACCCCGGTGAATTTGTGAAGCACGCCGTTGTCGTCGCCGACATATAAAATGTCATTGGTGTAATCATAGAACGGTGCTGAGTTGGTATCCGGCTGAGCGCCGTTGAACGTGAGATTTGCGATACAGGAGTTCGCTGCCGGGCAATTGCTGGTGTTCCAGGCGGACCCCGCCGCGAGGGTGGTATCCGGAGCCGCCGGAGAGGCGAGCGCGCCTTCCCCTCCCGGTTTCCACTTCAGAATATGGAGAACAGATCCGCCATTGGTGTTGGTCCTTGTCTCTACATACGCCACATAGTTGCCGTTTAACTCGAGCACGGGAGAGGTCACCGTTGTCCCGGTCGTGTCCCCGCTGAGGTTCGTCTTGTACGCCCACAAAACACTGGGTCCGTTCGTGTTGCAGAGACCGCCGGCAACGCCTTGGGTCGAGTAGAGGTTGTTGAAAGCGACGATGCTGGGGACTGAACTCGACCCGACGAGACTGGTGGTAAACACGACGTAGTCATTTGCGCAGTTTGGCTGGGCGGTGATGTCCCAGGTGTATTTCGCCGGGAACATTTCGCTGCCAGATGTGCCGTTGGCAGTGAGGGACATCGCCCAGTCGCGCTTCAGGGTCGCGGGCGTCGGTTTTGGCCTCGGCCGGGGCTGATTAAGATCAGGAGCTACGTCGCTCAAGGCCGTAGGCTCGCCGAGGACTCGGATGGGCGGGATGCTTTAGGACGAGAGGCTGGATGCACTCGCCCGCCAGACGCCGCGCCTCATCTGTTGCATGATGTAGCGCGTATCGTATTGGATGTCGAGCCAGCGCGAGTACGCTGCTGGGTTACTTCTCACCTGATCGTGGGTACCGGGGTTGGAGTAAACCAAATGGTGGGAAGACCAGTCCTCGACGGCGCCATTATGACGCCCCGCCGGTGCCGCGTTTCTGGTCAAACGCTTCGACCCAGGTTCCCCGATCATCAGTGCGCCCAGGCCGATGACACTCACGAACGCCACGGCGACAATTGACAGCCTGTAGAGAGAACGTTTCGTAGATTTCATGGCTTATTCCTCCGATGATCTGGCGTTGCGGTGAGGCGCCGCACGCTTCTCGAATCTCGCGGTGTATCTGAAATCTCTTTCCCGGGCAATACCCGGAGGCTTACTTCGCTCGTCTGATCTGTGGAATCCGGACAAGGCCGCCCCACGCAGCCGGGACGATTACGCTGGCTCTCTTCCCGGGGCATCCTCCGAGGCGGGGAAGGGGGCATCAGAACGGAAAGCGGACACTAGCAGAGCGACTTAAGTAATGCCGCGTCCTTTCGTGGCACGGCCGTCCCGGCCGTGATCACGGGCGGGACGCCCGTGCCACGATTGATGTCGCTCTGTATAGCAGAGCGTCCTCGCGGACCTTCTACGGATATATGAGTGAGCGTAGTAGACCGCGACGGCGCAGGCCTGTCAAGTACAGACGGTGGTATTGATTTCCAGGAAATATGTCGTTGATGTCGGTTTAGTAACAAGTTGCTATTACGAATTGAAAGATTCGTGCCGGCGCCTGCCGACTCACCACCCCTGCCCCCTCCTCAACTGAGGAGGGGAATTCTCCCTGGGTGGCGCCGACATTGTTTTCGATGTCGGCGACACAGGGCGCATACATACACGGCAATGTATGCGCCACCCGCGGCGCCGGCTGAAGCGCGGACACCCGTTATTGGCGTCCGCGGTTCGTCGTTGGGCCTGGAAAAAGCCGCGGACCCCAAGACCGGGGGTCCGCGCTACCAGACTATGCCGCGCAGGGAGCGCCGGCTCCACTGCGAAAGCAGGCGCAGCGGGCGCAGCGCGTAGTAAAGCACGCTGAGCGAGGGCGGCAGGTGAAACAACTGCTCGTCGTTTTCGCGGACGACGAAGAGCATGCGCGCGAGCCAGCGCAGCTTTTCCGACGGGCGATCCATGGAACGCAGGGCGGGGAAGACCGACGCCGTGCCGGCGCCCTCCGCGGCGGCGGGGAACATGCACGCACGGGGGGGAAGAGCCGTAGGGGCGGCTCGCGAGCCGGCCCCAGCCGGGAAGAAGCGCGCGCGCGCCGGCAGGGGGCGAGCGGAAAAGCGCCGAGGCACGGGACCGTCGAAGAGTTCTTCCACAATGTTCAGCACAGTCTCGACGGGCCGGGCCACCTCGAAGCGCTCCGCTTTCTCCCAGACCTTCTCCCAGTCGATCGAGGGGTTCGCGCCAAGATCGTGAACGTCTGCCAGCCACTTGAGCAATGGCGGACTCTCGCCGCTGGCGTGCCAGGCCACGCACAGAAACTCCCACTCCGCGCTTAGAGCGTAGGCGGGAGCGCCGAAGCAAACCGCGGGGCGGGCCTCGGCCCACAAGTCCTCCGTGGCCTCCCGGTCGCGGGAAGTGTGCTCAAGCACTCGCCAATGGAGTTCGACCAGATGCCGCCGCCTAGGCTCGCGCGCCCAAAGCCAGCAGTCCGGGTTAGTGCGAAACTGGCAGTGCCGGAAGAACCATTCCGGAAAAGGGCTCTCGTACCCGTTGGCTATGAGCAGGCGCCGGGCTCGAAGCGCTTCGCCGGGCGGAACGAGAATGTCCAGGTCGGAAGTATGCCGCATAGCAAAGCTGCCGTACAGTGAATCCGCCAGAGCAAGGCCCTTCAATGGAATAGCCCGCACGCCGGAATCGCCCAGCAATTGCAGCACGCGCGCAAGTTGCTGAACCAGCAGGGCGTTCTTGAGCCGATTCTTGTCGAAGGCCTGCTTTAACTCCAGGCGGGCCGGCTCCGGCATACCTTCGAACCCGAGCGCCCGCAGGTGGCGATAGACGAGCGGAAACACCTGCTGCTGCGCGGCGCGCTCCACGAGCGCGTTCCAGAGCAATGGGCCCGCTAGCAGTTCGGACGCTTCCCGGCGCGCCTGGGGCGAGAGCTGCGCCTGCGCCAGCAGAAGGCAGAGCCGGTCTTCGGGCGACATCGCTTCCGTCATAGTAGGCTAGATAGCTAGGTTACAGGCGCCGGGGGGGTCAGGCGGAATGCGCTCAGGGAGCCGGAATACTCGCGCCCAGGCTTGGCGCGTCATACTGCGCGCCCGCGTTCCTACTGTGGGATTTCCAGAACGTCAGTTGGATCCAGGCCAGCACCGGGGCCAGGAATAGCTAATTGGAGGAAAACTGAGCCGACGATTCGGTGACGTTCATCAGCGTGAAGAAAAGCAGCATGGCGGGAACTTCGGGATGGAGAAAAAACGCGGTTGAACCCCGTACCAGGTACAGTCGCAGCACCATCGCCCACGCCACGACAAAGGCCCCCACGAATGCTATGCTTCCGAGGACTCCTGTCTGGATCAGGGCATGAAGCAAACCGTTGTGAATGTGTCCCATTTGCATGAAGATCCGGTCGGCGAAGAAGCCGAGCCCTACCAGAGGAGAACTGCCGATCACTTCCCAGCCTTGCTGCCAGGTCACCGTCCGGCCGCTCAAGGTAGGGTCAAACTGTCCGGTGCGGGTGCCATACTCCCAGAAACGCGCGAAAAGGCCCGCCCGCGCCATCAGCAGGGCGCCCGCCAATCCCCAAGTCAACAAGATATACCGTGAGCTGTGGCGGACCAGCAGAAGCACGCCGGCGGCGATGATGAATGCCAGGATTTCGGTGCGCCCCTGGGCTGCGAGCAGGACATAGATGGATGCCGGGACCATCGCCACCCAGAAAAGCCGCGCCGCTAGCCTCCCCTGGCTGATTCCGCCCAGGGCAGCCAACCCGGCGACTGCGGCATAACGGGCGAGCCCGTTGCCGCGAGGGCCAGGCATGTCGGCGAACGCGACGGTATCTACGCTCCAGCCACCCTTGACATGAAACTCGCTGCCATCCGTGGGCAAAAGCGACGGCCCGCCGATCAAGGGAAGGGCCAGCACAATGCCTACCATCATCACTACGGCGACCAGCCAGCTCAGGGTAAGCAGTCGCGACATGGATTGCTCGGGCTGGTCATCGGACAAAGCAAGCATCAGGATCAGGAGCGGAGCGCCGAACGCAGCGCCCCAACAGGTGGCAACAAAGTTTTGTGTTGAGAGGAAAAGGGACGAGACGAGTCCAATAATTGTGAAGAAACATAGAAGGCCCAACGGGCCAATAAGCGCTGGCTTATTGACACCGCCTCGCTCCAGGATCAACATGAGGGCCAACCAACCCGCCAGAACGGGGAAAAAAGCTCGGACGCCATGAATTAATTGCAAAGTGTTCGCGGGGAAGGAAGGGCTGAGAACGAGCCAAGGATCAGTGTTGTAAGCCGCCCAGAGGAGCAGCCAGAGCGCCGTGTACAAACCCGCGCGGCTGCGCGGGGCGCGCAGGGTCCGGATTCTCGCCGCCATGTCCCAAGCCGTTAGATCTTGTGTAGCCGACTCCATGTCACTTTCCTAGCTTGCCTTATAACCACAGAGGCACTGAGGCGCTGAGCAAACCACCCAAGCCTGTCATCGCTGGTGTCCCAATTTTGCTCGAAGCGCTGGCCTTAAGGCCAGCATCTGCCGACCTAAGGGTCGGCGCTACCCCCGAATTAGGACATTATGCTGTCATCCTGAGAGAGCGTGATTTTTTTGGATATTGCGAAAAAGTGCCATTGATAACAAAAGAGTTAAGTGCTCGAAAATGGCCAAAAATCCAAAAAAATCACAAACTCTGAGCGAAGCGAAGGATCTTGCCCTGGACTTCTTCAAGCCAGTGCGAGATCCTTCGTCGCCTTCGGCTCCTCAGGATGACAGACCTGTCACAGGGGCGCAATGTCGCGGTAGAGGGCGGAGATTCGCTCGGCAATCCGGTCCCAATCGTAGACATCACGGGCGCGCGAGAGGGCCGCCCGGCCCATGTCGAGGCGCAGGGGCGGGTCCCGGTAGAGCCGGTCGAGCGCGCCGGCCAGGTCGTGGACGGCCTGCTCGGGAGAATGCGCCGGCACCTTCACGCCACACTCCGGCGTCACGTGCAGTCCCGGCCCCGCAAGGTCCAGGCAGACGACGGGCTTGCCCACTGACATAGCCTCCACCACCACCAGGCCGCCGCCGTCGCGCAGGCTGGGAAACAGGAAAACGTCCGCAGCCGCCATTTCCTTGAGGAGGCTTTCTCGCGCCATCCAGCCCGGAAACTTGACCTGCCCATTAAGTCCCAGTTCGCGCGCCAGCGCTTCAAGCCGCGCCCGCTCCGGCCCTTCCCCGACAATCACCAGTTCAGCCCGAGGCGACGCGTGCCCGTCCGAGTTCTTTCCCTGAATCCCGAATCCTGAATCCTGAATCCAGCTTTTGAACGCTCTCACCGCCAAATCGAACCCCTTGATAGGCACCAGCCTGCCTGCAGTCAGCACTCGAAACTTGCCGTTGCGGGGAAGTGGACCCCCTGATCCGTCGACGACGATGGCCGGTCTAGGGGGACGGCTTGCCGTCCCCTTGCGGCGAGCGGGTAGTGTAGGGGGACGGCTTGCCGTCCCCTCGCCGCCAGCGGGTAGGGCAAGCCCTACCTCTACACCGCTCGCTTCCGCCTCGGCCATCGACACGCCGTTCACGGACATCATCTGAGCCTTTCGCCGCCAGCGTTCTGGCAGCGCCTCGAGCGCCTCGCGGTTGGCCATCAGCAGCACCCGCGCGCGCTCCTGGCCCAGGGCAAAGAACGGGTCGTGGCGAAAGACCCACTGCATGCCGATGCGAAAGTACTCCCACAGGCGAGACTTCGCGCCGAACTTGACTCGAAACTCCGCCGGCACAAAGTGTGCCCCCCCGCCCGGGCCGCGCAAGTGAGGAATGGGCAAGAGCGCCCCGGTGGGGCTGGCCATCCAGTCGTTCTCGTAGGTGAGGTGATGGAAGGCGTCAAACCGAATCCGGCGGTGCAGCTTCCGGGCGGCGAAATAGGCTTTCCATTGCCACAGGTAAGCGTAGAACTGGAGCGCCCCTTGATGCCGCAAGAGCGCATGCAGCCGGGCCGGCAGGTCCACATAGACGAACTCGACGTTTGGAAGCGGCTCCTTCGCCAAGGCTGCCTCGATTGCCTGACGGTTCTGGGCAGCGGTGAGGACCCACAAGCGATGATCGCGCCCCAAGCGCTTCACCACATTCCAGGACATCACGTCCCCGCCCCCAAAGAACTCGGTGCTGGGGTCAGCGGCGCACGCATAGGCACACAGTAAGATGCGACTTTTCGCGGTCATTCGTCGAGGGGTCCGGTGTTCGGCAATGCGGGTTCCACGGGGTGCCTCCAGTTACTGGAGGACGTCGGGGCAGACGCCTGAGCACCACTGGCAAGCGCCCGGAACATGCCCGCGAAGTTGCCTGCTACCCGTTTGAAGTAACTGCTCTCCAGTTTCCTGAAGCCAAGGAGAGCACTCATTAAGGCGCGAACCAGCAGCGCGAGGCAGCACAAGGGGCGAGAGAGCTCCCGATGCTTGCTAACAAAGTGTAGGCGGTTCAGGACCTCTTTCTTACCGAAGGCGTACCAGTTGGGGCGACCCACCTGCGAGGGATAGTGGTAGAAGCGAGCGTCTGCGACGACGGCGAGCCTGTACCTCTTTCCGATCCGGTAGCTGAGATCGAGGTCCTCGAGATAGCTGTAGCTCACAAACCATTCGTCGAACCAGAAGTCTTTCAGCACCCGCCGCGAGTAGACCACCGCGTAAGTGGGCTCCCACTGGACGTAGGTGTTTTCACTGATCCCTGGCATCATCGTGTGGATGCCGGAACGCAGTACGGTTCCCTTGCTGGAATCATATAGTCCGAGGCGTGAAGTCAGCCGCAGGGCCTTCAGCCGACCGGCGTCGCGTGGGGGGTAGTTCACCAAATTGCAGCCGGTGCCGCCGAGATCCTCCGCCGCGTGCTCCCTAAATTCCAGCAGTGCGCTGATGGCTTGCGGCGCGAGCACGATGTCGTCGTCCATGAACGCAACCAGGGTGCACTCCGGCCGAGCGGCCTGCGTGCCTCGATTGCGCGCATCGCAAATCGACGAGCCTGGCAGGCTGATGAATTCTGCAGCCAGTTGGGGGAACTCGAGCGCGACATCGGCCATCCCTTCGCCTTCGCCGACGATCAAGACCTGCTCCGGCGGGCGCGTCTGCGCGGCGAGACTCGCCAACATGCGTCTAAGCTCTGCGTGGCGGCCGATGGTCGGAATCACTATGGCGAGCTTGTGAGAAGTATGGGTCATAGTGTGGCCCTCATAACAGGAGAGATCTCCTGCTTGATTTCCGCGGGGCGTCTCTTCTCCTGCAGGAACTCGGAGACGAGATCGCGCACGGTTCGCATAAACTTCTCGGTGGAAAGTTCCTGAGCCTGCGCCGTCAGGTGCCGGCGCAAATTCTCCTGGAGGCTGACGCTCGAGAGAACGGTCTCGATTTTCCTCACGGCGTCGTCCTCGCCCGTGAAGGCGAGCATGGGATTGTTAACGATTTCTGTCTGGCCGCCGCCGCTCGCGACAAAGGTAATACAACCGCCCTTGACCATTTCCGCAGGCGCAATCCCGAAAGGCTCGTTGTCCCGAGCATTGATGCCATAGCGGTGCCGGGCAATGAGCTTTCTCTTCTTCTCGCCAATCGTGCGACCTTCGAGGAAAACCCATTCTTGATGGCGGGCGGCAAGCCGCGTAACCCTCCGGCCAAACGGGGAATCCTCGAGCGCGCCGAGAATGTGCAGGTGGACGTTGTGCCCTCGCTGGCGTAGTTGTTCGAGGATTCTGATCACGGCGTCCATGCGCTTCTCAGGAACGACCCGTCCAATGCACACAAAGCCGTCTTCTCTCTCATTCCATGGGACGACTGGAAATTCGCCGGGAACGGGCGGGAACTGGACGCGACGGGCGACAATGCCAAACTCTCTCTCCAGGAGGGAGGCCGTCCAGCGCGAGTTCGCGACAGTGACGTTCTTGCCCCAATTCTCCGGGTGGGGAGGCGCAATCCGATTGCAAGCCCCAAGATAGGCTCTGCGCAATATCGTATCGCCATACCACCATCGCCGGTCGCTCGTAATCATGGGATCAAGGATGAGCTGCAAGGCGGGAACGAAGGTGAAGTCCGCCGTGAACTGGATGAGCGGCACGCCCAGGTCAATGGGATTGTAGTGCGACGTGATAACGTCAAAGTGCGGCGCCAGGCGACGGCATTCCCGCGTAAAGAGCGCGCCTCGCAGCCCCGCCAACTTGCTCGTGCAGTGGAGGCCGAGCGGCATCCGCACTTCGTGGATGGCAAACTCACCCGCTCGGAGGTTCGTGCCGTAAAACGCATTCAGCCGCTCAAGGTCAACCTTTCCGCCCGTAATGAGCGTGACCTCGTAGTCGTGTTTCAGCGCTTCGACGGTCCAGAGGGCTCCAGTCTCTGAGCCGCCATACGCGAGTTGCGGATGGATCACGGCTACGTGTGGTCGCATCAAGGCTTTGCCCTCAGCTCTGGTGGCGCGAGAACTTCTTTAGCGACGTGCTCGGCCGTCCGATCCCACGAGAACATCCCCGCTCGCTTGAAACCCTTGTTGATCAGTTCCCTCCGCACGGACTCCTCATTAACTCGTTTGAGTGCTTCCATCAGCGATTGAGGGGAGTGAGGGTCGATCATGATTGCGGCGTCGCCAACGACCTCGGGCACCGAGGCCTTGTTCGTGGCGAGAACCGGTAACCCGCAGGCCATCGCCTCGACTGGAGGAAGCCCGAATCCTTCGTGAAGGGACGGGAAGATCAAGGCATGCGCGCTGCTGTACAGAACCGGGAGGTCTCTGTCTTCAGCAGAGCCAACGAAGTGAAACCAATCCGTTCTTCCCGACGCTTCTATACTGCCAAGAATGTCCGCCTCTGGGGACGAAACTGGCCTTAGCGATGTGACTACGACGGGCACTGGGCGAGGGCTTCCTCCGTTTAGATTCGCAAAGGTCTGCAATATGAAACGCAGGTTCTTATCGCCCACGGCCGGGCCGACGAAAAGGTAGAATTGTGGCGGCAGTGAGTAGCGTGTCCGGACACGACGAATTTCGTCGGCGTCCCCGATCGGCTGAAAGCGTGAGCCTACTCCGCAATACACCGGGACGATCTTCGCGCGGGGGACTCCGAAAACTCGGCTTAGTTCGTCAGCGGCGAAGCGGGAGTCGGTCAGGATCCTGTCCGAAGACCGCGCCGCTCTCCGGCTCACGGCGTGCCAGTAGAGTAACCCCGGAAGTTTATTGGCCTGAAAGCGCCTGCCGGGCCGGGTCCACTCGAGCTCCGCGTGTGCGTCGTGCATGACAACAACACTTCTCTTGCACGATAAGGGGAGAACGGGGAGCCACCCCTCAAGCGACAGCAGAACATCAGCGCCCTGACTGTGGAAGGAGGTACATACTTGGTCGTAGAAGATGCGCCTGAGGGGTCGGTCCCTTCCGACAGGCAGCTTAATAATCTTGAGCTTTTTGGCCGACTCCAGGCTGGCCGCGTCGTTCAGAACGATTACCGACACGTCGCAGCCCGCTCCACTGAGGACCGAAATGAGCCGGGGAAGGACTTCCTTTTCATACCGGGCTACTCCGCCTCGAAGCTTCGGGGCGAAATATGTGGCGACTATGGTTGTTTTCATCCGGTTTAATCCACTTGATTACAACGACGTGAACCTGAGGAACCCCACATTTCTGCTTCTTGGCTGAACTTGTGGCCATCGTGGGAACCGTCAGCGTCCCGCATTCAAGCGATCGGGCCTGGGTTCCCTAGAGGCGATAGGGAGGCACGGCGCGCTGGGGACCTTTAGGGGTTGCAAAGGTGCCATCTCATCGTGGCGATGCCACTTTCCCGTTATGCCTATCAGGCCATCCTTGTACCCACTCATAATGGCCACGAGAACGGACAGCCGCCCGTGCGCGGCGTTCTTGAGCAAGCGACCGAGGGTGTTAACGAAATGAAAAGCATGGAAGAGTGGGCGTGCCATTACGTGAACCATTCTGCGTCCGAGCAGAATGTGATTGCGCGTGGAGTAATAATACGCCACTGGGCTATGCTTGCCTCCGCTTGACCTCCCACCGCAGTGAGAAATTGCTGCCCCTCTGGCAGTTATTACCCTGTACCCTAGGGAGTTCGCCGTTAAGCAGAATTCGAGTTCCTCGTGGTAGGCAAAAAACTGCTCTTCCAGGTAGCGGTCGAATTTGGTGCGGAAGCTTCTGAGGGTGCAAGCACGAACGAGAAAGCCGGCCCCTGATACCCATGGGCAGTTCCAGAAGTCGGGTCGGTTATCAAGGTTTGTAGGTCTGCTGCGGATGATGGGGATAAAGAAGAAGGCGCGGAGGATCGGGTGCCCTCCGTCGTAGCCGTAGGCGAAACCGTGGCCGTTCGGCCCTACAAGCACTGAGCCAACAACTCCCGCGCCTGACTTCTCCGAAGCGTTCACCATGCGCGACAAGGCTTGCCCTTCGATCTTGGCGTCATTGTGCGGATTCCAATGATGGTGATGGGTGATTCCGATTTGATCGTGATGGTCGTTTCCGAACGGAATGATCATCACGATCGGAGCGAAGCGACGCTGGCCTTACGATGGTGCCTGAACTGACCGCGATCGGTCAACTGGAATTTGCTTTCGGGTTCATTTTTGGTCCTTTCTGAGTGATCTACAGCCGCCGCCGCCGGCGCGGTGGAAATGTGGAAAATCCGGCGCTCTTGTTTTTGGCCGGATTTTCCAAGCCCGGTGGAAAGAGTGGAAAACTCGCTTTGGCTTTTTGAGTTTTCCACGCTTTCCACGGGGCGTCATTTCCACGGCGCTCTTCATCTCGTCGTTCTCGGAGCGCAGCGACGTGGCCGGACGCTCGTCGCCGCCTGGCTTCTCTCGTCCTTCGCCGGCCTTTTTTTCGTTCTCAGCCAGAATCGGACCTCATCGCACAAAAATCTTGCGCCAGGATCGCTTAGGAACGACGATCTTGCTGTCCCTCGGCCGGAGGTACTCCCCCTTTTTTCAGCTCCGGCCTCTTTCCCGCCAGGCTTTTACGTATCGATTCACCTTGGAGCTCGAGGCGATGGGCGTTATGCACCAGCCGGTCGAGAATGCTGTCGGCCAAGGTCGGATCGCCGATCTGCTCGTGCCACTTGGCGACGGGCAATTGGCTGGTCAAAATGGTCGAGCGGGTCTGATAGCGGTCCTCACAGATTTCCAGGAAGTCTCGCCGCTCGCTTTCCGCCAGCGGCGCATGGGCCCAATCGTCAACGATGAGTACGTCAATGCGGGCCAGCCGAGCCAATTGGGTTCCCAGGCTGCCATCGGCGCGGGCCAAGGCCAAGTCGCGAAACAGTTTGGGGGTGCGGATGAAGAAAGCGCTGAAACCGTCCCGGCAAGCTTTCTCGGCCAGGGCGCAGGCGAGCCAGCTTTTCCCCACCCCACACGGACCCAACAAGAAAATGTTCTGATGCTCGGCGACCCAGACGGAATTTTGAGTCAAGGAGCGGAGGAGGGAGCGGTCCAGGCCGCGGGGGGCGCGGAAATCAATGTCCTCGACCGAGGCGCGATAACGGAACTTGGCCTGGGTAAGGCGGCGCGCCAAGGCGCGGTTCTGCCGCCAAGTCCATTCCTGATCGACCAGTAGGGCGAAGCGTTCCTCGAAACTGAGTCCAGCGAGACCGTCCCGCTGGGCCGGATCGGCTTGGGTGCGAAAGGCCTCGGCCATGCCGTGCAAGCGCAGGGTTTCGAGTTTATTAAGAGTCGGTTGATCTAGCATGGGTTCTCCTTTGCGGAATAGAGTAAGAGTTGCAGTCCCGTGGAGCGGGACGAGGAATCGAAATAGGCAGCGCCGCGAAGATTGTCGTGCGCGAGCGGCGGTGAGGAAGGTGAGCGCACATAGGCTTCTAGCTTGTAGGATCGATTGGGAAGAACGGGCACAATTTGGTACACGGGCTCATACTCTTCGTTACGTTTAACCGTGAAATCAACCCGCAGGCACCGGGCCCCACGGTAAGCGCCGGCGGCTGAGAAATCGACTCCCAGATAAATACTCGGGCCAGACCGCCAATCGAACCCGGCGTTCAACGGCGATTGCTCGAAGTCGCCATTGAAGACCAGATTGCCTTCTTCCACCTTGCCGGAGGCTTCTACAATTCCCAACCGCCTGAGGTCGTGCCAGACGTCCGCGGCCTCATCGGTTCTGCCCAGGCCAATCAGGTGGTCCAGGTAGGGCTGCGCTAAAGAGAACGGAAAGATGCTAGAATTTGCCGCGACTCGCTTCCAGATTCGATAGGCGGCGGCGTCCTCACCCTGCGTGCTCAAGAATTCGACGTACCCAACCTTGATTTCGGAACTGGGGCTGTCAGCCAGCACTTGTTGGAAAATGCGGTCGGGCTCAAGCACAGGTCGCAGAGAAAACCAAGCGCTGGGAGCATAGGTCGGGTCGAGTTGCAACAGGCGCCGGAATTCCGCCACCGACTCGTCAAGCCGGTTCGCCTTCAAAAAAGATTGGGCAGCATACAAATGGTAAAGAGGCACCATGGGACACAGCGTCAACAGGCGCCTTCTAGTCTGATCGACACACTGCGGATCGTCGATTGACCGGCAGGCAGAGGCGAGGTCTGACCAATAGAGCCGACCATAAGGGTTGATCTCGGTCGCTCGGCGCAAATGCACGACGCTTTGGGCCGGATCGGTATCTTCGTAAACACACCCAAGCCAGTGCTGAGCCGCGGCGTCGTCTGGTTCGAGGGCCAGGATCACGCGACCCTGAGACGGCGTCTCGAACGACGAAGTCACCCCCACCAGTGCTGTTTCCGCTGCTAACAGCAGGCTTGCGCCGCCGACTACCAGCAGGAGAACCAGTGGTCGAGAACCCGCTTGAAGGGAGATCTCTCGTCGGGTACCGCAAGGGCGGAGGTTCCCACGTAAAGGGAGCAGCAGGTGGAGAAACCTTCCGAGCCCCTTGTTTTGAATCCACATTCCGAATGGCTTTGAAAGGGTGCTGTGCATCAGGACTTCAACCTGCGTGTCCGCCGGCGGACTCGCAAGGATGGCGCCGTGGCCCGCAAACAGCAATCATCCGCGAGCCATCATCAAGTCGGGGGCTCGTTTTCTCCCCCAGACATTCGGGTCTCGCCCAACGCCTTCGCTGCCTTCCCGCCGAGCCGAAGTGTGGGTATACTTGCATATCGCGAGCCGCAATGAAGCACCGGTCGGAAGCTGATCCGGCGCCTGGCTTCCGCGCTTTCGAGGCGTGCGAAAGAGCTCGCAGGCAGGCGAGAATCTCCGCCACATCTGATTCGGGAGGCCGCAAGGCATCGATGGCAACAGCGTCAATGGAAGCAATCCTGCTCTTGGGCTGGATGGAACGAGACGTCGCACTCTCATACCTCTGTAAGGACCGCGTTGACCTTCCCCCATATTCTGAAACCGAGGCGGAGAGTCTCTGGAACGAGTATCGCGCCGTCGTTGGGGCGCTCCCGGCGCGAGCCGCTAACTCACCTGAAAGGCTGAATCTGACGCGTGAGGAGGAAGACGCCGCCGAGAAGTTCCTGGCCCCGCACCGCTTGGCGGGAAATTCACACATCCGGGGCGTAATCAAAGTTGATCCGATGGGCCTTGTGATACACCAGCTTTACATGACGCTGAACATAGCCCGAGAGTACATGGACCATGCCACGGCGCGGTCCTGGTGCATTCGGCAGTGCCTCACCGTGAGACCCAACGAAACCAAAATGCTGCAAGGGAATTTCAGGAGGAACTCAGCCGAAATTGAAATTCCACACCGCGAGTTTGCGGTTAATTTCGAACCCGGGAACTCATTCGGCATAGAAGAACTTGCAGCCCATGTCAGCGCCACCGAGTTTGAGGACCGAACATTGCTCTGGGCAGGATATCATCGCGCTTATGCGCGCATAGCCAGCCTGAAAGCCGATGCCGGCGACCGCTCGCTGCTGGTGGTGCTCTCGAGAGACGCCGATCACATCCTGGCTCCCGACTCACCGGACCCCGAACTTCGCAGCATGCTCGTGGGCCCGCGGCCACCCCTTTTCGCCGATTTCTTCGATGAGCGCCTTTTCCTGAAGGTCAAACTCCGCAAGAAGCGGTATGAACTAAGATTAAGAGCCTCCGTCGAAGCCGTCAACGATGACACGTGAAGACTCCTGGGTCACGGGCGCGCAAACACTGCCCCCCGAAAGAACTAACTTCCGTTCTAGCATCGGGCGCTTGTACAGGGATTGCTTGCAGACGGGCCCGATTTGCAGCACCTGCCACCGCAGCATACCTGGCCCGAGCTGCAGCATACGCCGCTGCTGGTCGTGCCGCAGCACGTTTGGTGCGAGAGTTTGTCGCAGCACTTCCCATTGCAGCAGGACTGGGTTGAGCCGCAGGATGCGCCCTTGCAACACGTCGACCGCGGAGGAGCGCAATAAGCTGTCTTTGCGTCCGTGCAGCAGCCTTGACTCGAACCGCAACACGTGAACCCGACGGTGGTGTTGCCGCAGCAGGTCGTGCCTGATGAGCAGCATACCGCGCGGCTGCCGGTGCCGCAGGCGAACTGACCGCGCCCACATTTTGGGGAAGTCGCAACCGATGCGCCCCCAACCTGCGCCGCCCAGCTACCCAAACCCTTCGCTTTGCCGAGGGCCGCAGCGATTGTGCCGCCCACTACTCCGCCGACAAGCCTCAACGCTTGTCTGCGCGGGATGGGCCTGGCAATAATTCTAGCTATGTCGTCCATAACTGCGCTCATTTCATGCCTCCTTCGGTCATGCTCCACTGCCGCCGACCTTTCCAACACCACCAATGACAGGACGAATTTCCATTGACTCTTCTTTCGAAACAAGATGCCCTCGACCCCCATCAGCGGCCCTTCCCTAACTCTCACGCGGTCACCGCACTTGATGAATAGGCGGGCCCCCGCCTTAACCGAGCCCGCGACCACTCACCGGATAGCCTGTATCTCCGATCGGGGCATCATGTCGGGGCTTCCCGGAATCCAACTACGGTGCGGATCCCGGGAGTCGTCGGAACTGGTAACCAGCTCTCGAGTAGGCCGCAGTGCAGGACGCATTTTGGCGCTGCACCCTAAAGTATCTGCCTCTCTCTGCGAATAGTTAAAGTGAAGGGTTGCGCATTAGACGCCCGACTGCCAATTGCCGCTTACAGCGGCACCGGGTCGCCGGCTGGGTAAAGCTCCACCCTTTGCCTTACAGGAGGCCGGCTCCGGGCAGGGCGCCCGTCCCTGCCTGCTGCCGAGTTGTGGCGCATATAGCGGTCGAAATCACACTCAAGGAAGCAGGGGCAGGTTTGTTTTTCATCCTAATTCTCGGGACGCTGGTGTTAGTGACGTATGCTTGGCTAGGGCTTCGTTGTTACCGGCCGTCCGGTGGGCACTGACAACTCAGGGCCAGCTGCTGTTTCTCTGGGTCACAGCTCCGCCCTGTGAGTCACATTTTCTGGAGCTCAAGAACCGAATCCACCAGGCGTGGGTCTTTCGACTAAAATGGCAGAACTAAGAAAAAGATCAGGACTATCTCGGAGATCACCTAGCGCTGACCCCTACGTCGGAGGTTCGCGCCACGAACTTGAGTACGGCCTGCTTCCTCAACGCCGTATTAGGCTTTGCGCAAGGCGAAGGCTTTGGCTTTGGCCGCCACCGCAAAGCCTGCACGGGCGTGGGGGTGTTCGACGGCTTCCACACGAAGCACCTTACATTGTCCCTCAAGGCGCATCGGCACGCCTGCGCCGACTCGCGGAAGGAATACCTTGAGATCAATGTTGGCCTTCAGTGGCGGAGGGTCTGCAGTCAAGATGAATGCGCCATGGGTGCTAAGGACGCGCGTAAGGCCTACGCCTTTATGCCACGCATGCCGCGCGTCCCGCCACGAGAAAACAGCTGGGGCTTCCAGCCCGTAGCGACTGTGCTTTCGATGCTCGTCGTTCATACTTCCCGTCGTCTGCATTTTTCTATGCTCCACGGGGCTCCCACTCATCGGCGTGCCCGACGGAACTTGTCGCGCAGTTTATTTGGCAGGTGGAGGTCTGTCAATAGGAACAAAATCTCAATCAGCATTCTCATGCTCGATTGAGACGATCTTCTCATTACTCACTGTGCACATCCGTATCGGCGCCGAGACTTGTCGCCCGGTCACGAAATACCTTTGCCAACGGGATCTCATGGTGTGATCTGGCCTACGTGGAGACTCGATGAGCCGAGCGTTCGACAACACCCTACGTAACCACTAAGTACTCCTTATTGATTCCCCTTGCTTTTTTTCCAGGATTGGCGTACAAAGGCTCGTGCTGTGCGTCGTCATGTGCTGCGCGCAGATCGTACGACGGGCGTGGTGGACGATGAGCATCGAGAAGCAGTCGCTTAGCGTTTCGGTCGTGTGAGCTTCGGACAGGAGATTCTCGTGCCCATCACACTTGTTATTGCAGCCCCAAGCGCTCTGACAAGCGAAGTGCTGAGCCACGCGTTTGATCAGCGTCGCAGACAGTTCAAAGTCCTTGGCTACACACATACCCGGAAGAGTCTCCTCAAACACGTGGCGGAGTTCCGGCCCGACGTGGTTCTGATTGACACACAACTGGAACGAGATCCCTCGACCGGTTTACGGGCTTTGCGGGAGCTGCACCTCAATCGCTCATCGACCCGTGCTATCCTGCTCGTCGATTGTTCCGATCCAAAACAAGTGGTCCCGGCCTTCGTGCACGGGGCTAAAGGTGTCATTTGTAAAACCGAGCCCTTCCAGGTATTGTGCAAGTGCATTCGGAGCGTACATGCGGGACAGGTGTGGGCCAACAGCAGCGAGCTGCAGTGGGTCCTCGGAGCCTTCAGTGCGAAGGAAAAGGGCCACCTCGTCAGTAGCAAAGGGGCCCGCCTGCTTAGCAATCGTGAGAACCAAATTGTGCGCTTGGCCGTCGAAGGCATCTCCAACAGGGAGATTTCAGAAGCACTCCGACTGAGCCCGCACACTGTGAAAAACCACCTATATCGCATCTACAACAAAATCGGTGTATCTAACCGCGGTGAGTTGACTCTTTACGTCACGGCCAGTCGGGCTGCCGGCCAAGGCGACGACGCTTCCAACGACATATCAGATAGCTGAACCCACAACGGCATTACACCGGTGCCCCGAGTCGGGCCGGACGCTGAAGATGATCAACGTTCGTCTCTTTTCCTCGCTTTCCCCCGCGTCGGCTTTTCCGAAGTTCTTCTCAGCGCAGCTCTCCACGTCTTCAAGGATGACGGATGCCTCCGAAGACCCAGCAGCAAAACATCCAAAACGGTTTTGTGCTTCTCTGCGCAGCCAGTGTGCAGTCACTCGACACGCTCTATTGTGCTCTTGGATCGTTCAGACCTTGATCAAGTAGTCGAGGACTTCACGCACGGCGCAAGGGGAGTTTTCTGCAAGACTGAGGACCTCCAAACCCTGTGCAAGTGCGTTCGCTGTGCGTATGCCGGTCAGGTCTGGGCTGGCAGTACTCAATTGCGTTGGGTTACCCGTCTCCACTTTAATGGATTTCTTACCAAGCCAGGCTCGGCTATTTCCGTAGTATGATCGGAGCGCAGCGAGGACATCGTCGCGGAGGCTCAACCACGGGTACGTAGCCGGCACGAGGAATGATTGGTGTAGGTGCTGCTGGTCAGGCGTCAGAGCGCTCACGTCCCAGTAGTAAGTCTTTTCATAAAGCACGACAACATCGATGTCGCTGTCTGCGTATATGTTGGTTGCGTTCGCATACAAACCTTGGAGGAAAATGTCTACGCCGCGATTTGACAAGGGAGATGTTGATTTCAGAAGGGCGGTGCGGATGCTGTTATCAGCGCCGGATGAGGTTGTCGTTCCACCTTGATTAGCCCAAGTGTTGAGTCGCGAAAGAGGAACGCGCATACTCCATCAGATTCTACTCTCCGCCGACAAGAAATCAAAGTGTGAGGCAAAGGCGGTACCGGTCGTAACCTTGCGCTTATTGAGAAAAAAAGAGCCAAGCATTTGCTTGGCTCAGTAGAACGGTACGCGGTTAGGTAATTCGCACTAGGGTCTGTTGGGCGGCCTTCCCGTCCCCAAGCCACACTGGCAGGAAATCGCAGTAGCCGCAGTGCTTGCCGGGCCGCTTGTAGAATTTCCCCGCCGCGATGTCTTCGGAGACGATTCGCACCTTGGCGAGGTACTCCGCCAGCCGGCCCGGGTCCCGTTTGGAGAAATGCCATAGGATGACGGGCTCTTTGGTTTTGGTGAGAATGCAGTAGGCGACGCGGTCCGCCGTGGGGTCGGCGAGCCAGTAGGCGGTCAATTGATCGGAGAGGGCGACCTCGTGCTCTTCATAACCCGAGGCCGCCGTCTTGAAATCAATGATCGTCGCCTGGCCGGCCACCTGGGCGATGAGGTCCACGATGCCGATGAAGGGCAGGGGCATGGCGATGACGGCGAGTTCGAATTTCTTCTCGATGCCGTAGACCTTCTGGATCTTCGGGAGTTCCTCGGAGAGGAACCGTTCCAGAAGCTTCCTGCCTTTTTCCCTCAAGTCCTCCCAGGATGTCCGCTTGTTGTAGCGCAACTCTAGGTTCTTGAGGTTGTCCCATTCCCGCAGGAAGGTGTCCTCGGGAATCACTCCTTCGCGGAAGAAGTCCGCCAAGGCGACGTGGATCAGCCCTCCGAAGACCAGGCTGGCGCTCTCGATCTTGGGCCGGAGATTCTCGACGTAGTAGAGGCGGTATTGCTCCGGGCAGGTCAGGTAACGGTTGATGCGGGAGTACGAGAGGTGGGACGTGCGCTCACGTTCGAGAACCTCGTCCGGCTCTTTAGTAAGGGACGTTGCCGTCATGGTTCCCTCCCTTGGGAGCATTCCCCTTGAGGGGGAACACCTTCTCCACGTTCACGTACTTGCCGTCGTCGCTGGGTTTCGTGGTGACGCGGCAGGGCAGGTTCAGACGGAGTCCCTCCTCGATGCCTTCGGGATCGATTTCGTATCCCGCCGAGCCGAGGTGCGTGGCGAGCTGCTTGGAGGAACCGAAGAGGCGGCAGCGCCAGTCGTTCACCAGGAAGGTGATGTAGAGGCGTTCGCCCCAGCGGCCGTTCATTTTGCCGATGTCGAGCATGCGGGCGAAGACCGGGCTTGCCGTTTCCCCCATTCGTGGGCGCCGGAGGAGCGCTCGGCGCGGGAGCGGCAGCTACGGCGTGCCCGTTGACCTTAAGAAACGATGCGACGATCTCCCGCTGCAACTGAAGCGTCTTGACGGCCTTGGCTTTGATCTCCTCCTCCTTGTCGCCGGACACCGGCATCGAAAACTCGACGGAGAGGGAGTCGATGCGCCCGTCAGGGCTCACGCTGCGCTTGATGAGCATGAGGGCCGGAGGTAATGGTTCACTCGGCCGGCGTGTTTTCCCCTTCGAAGCGGGAGGCTTCTCGGGCGTTGCGGCGGGAGAGAGAGCGTAGGCGGGCGCTTGTCCTGAGGGGTCGGGCGCCGGCGGAGTTGGCGTTTGCGGCCAGGGGGCGACCGCGAGGATGTGCTTGCACCGCCATGTGATGTCGGCTTTGTGGGTTTCAAAATCCGGGCAGGTGCAGGTCCAGTGTTCGCCTTCCTGCCGGACGAGATAAATCTGCCCTGGGTTGTGGAGAGAATAGACGCGGTAGCCTTCGTCGGTTTTCGAGGCGACTAGGGCTCCGTTCTCGGCGCGTTCTTGGCGGGTCTCAAACTGTGTTTGGGTCATAGCGACCTCCTCCTAATTGTCAAAGATTGGGTTCTCAAGGAACCAATCTCAGCCTAGGGAACGTACGGAGGCTTAAAAGGCGGGAAGAATTGCCGCCAAGAGCAAACTACGGAGACTTGGCGGCATAAATACGGTGGGTGACGATGGAAATATGCAATCGCCAAGTGAGGGAGAAATTGTGCTTTTTGCCCGGACCAACTACCGCAACGAGCGGCGACTCTTCGGCATCAGGCGGGCCGACCGCCGGGCGCACATGTACGTGATCGGGAAGACCGGCACGGGGAAATCCACGCTGCTGGAGACCCTCATCCGGCAGGACATCGCGCGCTGCGAAGGAGTGGCGTTGCTTGACCCGCACGGCGACTTGGCCGAGAAGGTCCTCGCCGCAATCCCCGAAGAGCGCAAACACGACCTTCTCTACCTCGATCCGGTCGGCCCGGAGCCTCTCGGTTTCAATCCGCTCGAAAACGTCCCTCCGCTCAAGCGGCCGCTCGCGGCAGCGGGGCTTTTGGAAGTTTTCAAAAAGATATGGGCGGACTCCTGGGGGCCGCGCCTGGAGCACATCTTGCGGAACGCCTTGCTGGCGCTTCTCGATCAGCCCTCCGCGACCCTGGCGGACATACTGAGACTTCTCATCAATTCAGCCTTCCGGCGCCAAGTCGCAAGCAGGGTTCAGAATCCTCACGTGCGGAGTTTCTGGCTGGAAGAATATGAAAGTTACTCCGCCCGCTTCCGGTTCGACGCCATCGCCCCGATCCAGAACAAAGTCGGAGCGTTTCTTGCGAATCCCATCCTCCATCGCATCGTGGGCCGGGCAACGAGCGCGTTCGACGTGCGGCAGGTGATCGATCAGGGGAAGATCCTCATCGTGAACCTTGCCAAGGGAAAGATCGGGGAGGATGCCGCCGCGCTTCTGGGCGCCATGCTGGTCTCGAAAGTGAGCCTCGCCGCCTTGAGCCGGGCGGAAGTGCCCGAGCGCGACCGGCGCGACTTCTACCTCTACCTCGATGAGTTTCAGAACTTCACGACCTTGAGCCTCGCGTCGATGCTCTCGGAATTGCGGAAATACCGCGTGAACATGGTGCTTGCCCACCAGTATCTCGCCCAGCTGGACCTGCCAATCCGAAGTGCGATATTGGGGAATGCGGGGACCATCATTTCGTTCCAGGTCGGCATGGAGGATGCCGAGATCCTGGCCAAAGAGTTCTACCCCGAGTTCGCTCCGGTGGATCTCGTGAGCCTGCCGAACTACAGCATCTATTTGCGGCTGATGGTGGACGGGAAAGTATCGGAGCCTTTCAGCGCGGAGACGCTAAATGCTTCGAGCATCTGATACGGTAGCCTTGGATTTGGGAAAAATCGCGCCTTACGCCACGATGGGCCTTGATTCAAGTACTCGGCCATGCGAAGTTTAGTACCAGTCCGGCAAGATGGAACTTCGCCCCTTGGCCGCTCGGATAATAAAAGCGGCTGGTGGAACGAGGAAATCATGCAAACAACTAGCGAACGACAAACGCGCCAACGTTTGAACGCCCCAATGGGGCAAGGGTGTCCGCAGCCCGCCGAGTCCGGGCCTCCGGTTAGCGCGATTACCTCGGGCGCTCTATATGTGAAGAATTGGAGGCAGAGGCATCCGGAGGTCAACTTGCAGCGGAAAAACTTATACAAAGTAGCTGGGATAATTCAGGAGCGTCTCCCCGAAACACTTCGCGACTTCAACCTAGACTCCCTGAAAGGCTTGAAATGGATGCCGGGGCCGTTAATCGAAGCTTTACGACCACTCATCGAACCGGACTCGTTTACTCATGCGAAGATGCTTGTTTCTACGGTCGCGCTGGGCCGCTTCAATACTCTGGCCTTTCTCGATCTCGAAAAGAGTGATGACGGAAGGTTGCTGCCCAAATTTCAGCGCTGTCTATTTCACGAGAAGGGCCGCCCCATAGCCTCGCACGGCTCCGCCCTTCGGTTCCATGTAATCAGCAACTTAATTTACCAGAGAGCGGATAAATCGAGAAAGCCGCCCTTTGCTCTTGCCCTTACCGGGGCTGCGTTGGTCGGCCGGTCGCAGACTTCCGCCGTCTGCGACATTGACGTGTTTCCGAGACCATGCGCAGGCGTGAATTTGCTGAGCATATTTGCGGACCTGCTTGTTAGAAATGGGTGGGACGGAGCAGGTTACGGGCTTGCCTTAGCCATGCCCATTTTTCGACCAGCTGAGCTCGGGGGGGAGACGACTATTCAACTAATCCACCTGGGCTGGGGGCCATGGGGGAGGTGGTTCGACCGGCGGCGGGGGCGGGAGATTGAACCGGGGTATTTTTTTTGTTGTAGTGA
The DNA here is from genome assembly GCA_963838915.1 of uncultured Acidobacteriota bacterium. GTDB lineage: Bacteria > Acidobacteriota > Terriglobia > UBA7540 > UBA7540 > CAVROP01. Next base: position 346 of record CAWIUZ010000039.1, on the reverse strand, counting down.
TCACCACTTTCACGTGGTGTTGCTAGCCTGCTTTATTCGTGAACGGGCTATGAGAGGTGAGGTTGAGTCATTTTGTGCACCGTTGAGACAAGTCGCGCCTGGCTGGAGACGGCTTTGAGGCCACGTGTCTTGTTAGAGGGCAGGAGGGAGGTAGGAGTGTTACGGATTCCAAGGACACTTCAGCGAAGTCGGCAGGGTGGGGTTTGTCCAGCATGATCATTGCTAACAGAGACGGGCTATCCGCTCAAGGTGCCGAAGCTGAGGGCGATCTGGCGGAAGCTGGCGAGAAAGGGGAACGAGACGGGAAGATGAACCACCACCCGGCGCACCGAGACCACCACGTGAG
>CAWIUZ010000038.1:0-50162 GCA_963838915.1 uncultured Acidobacteriota bacterium | reverse complement strand
CATGTTTATGTCTACCTCGTTCAGTTCATGCTTCATGCCGGAGATCCCCACTCACTACTACGACGACCGTCTTCCTTATATGGTCCATGTCAACGAGCCGAGCTGGCCGGCCCCGCGCATGACCTTCGAGCAAACCGCCAAGCTGGTCCGCCAGGCGGCGATGCTGACCGCCTACGCGCCCCAAGATGTCTATCTCTGGGGCTGGCAGTTTCGTGGCAAGGACACGGGCTATCCGGCGGTCACCGAAGTCAACGCCCGGGCCGGCGGTTACGATGGCTTGAAGAAGCTGATCGCCGATGGGCGCGCTGTAAACGCCAACGTCAGCTTCTCCGATAACTACGACGACGCTTACAAGAGCAGTCCCGCATGGGACACCCGGTATGTCGCCCGTCAGCCCAATGGCGACTTATGGGAAAGCCGTAACTGGACCGGCGAAACGTCCTATATCCTCGGCCTCGCTAAGTATATGGCAGGCCCTCGGAACCGAACGCGTGCATTACACCTGCAAACAGTACCCGGTCAAGGACACTTACCTGATCGATGTGCTGTCTAGTGCGAGATTCCTCGCTGCGCTCGGAATGACAGCCTATGTTGTAGGCGAAAGTTGCGGAAATGTGGAGCAGGTCACTGTTCCTAGCGGATTACTTGGTCCGTTCGCTAAGGTACCTTTTCCACGGCTTCCAATAATACTTCGGCCATCCGTTGGTCACCCCTTTGTGGTCGTGGCCTGGAACTCCTACATGGACCAGGTCGATTCTCGCGCCGCCCGGGGCTTTGGAGAAATTCAAAACCAGAATGGAGTCAAGATCAGAGTCCTTCCAGTGCGTGGCGCGCCACGCTTGCACGATCATGCGGCCCGGAATCACTATGAGGTTTCGCCCCGCCAGCATGCCGTCGAAGGCTGAGAACTTGCCTCCCGCTCTGGCGCTGACCGATGCCTTCATTCCGGTGGCTGCGGAATGCTTCTTCGAGTCCGTATACATTTCAAATAGTTCTTCCGGGGAAGCCTTAAAGGTCACCGATTGCACAATTGGCTTGGTCACGCTGCTCCTCCGATTTTGAATTGGGCCTTAAACTGGCTTAGTTTAGCACGGTGCTCGGACGGCGAAAGAGGCTTTTGCCGATGAGTAGTACGAAGTATCGCCGACCTCCTAGAGCCTGCCCTGAGCGAAGCGAAGGGTCGGCAGATGCTGGCCTAAAGGCCAGCGCTACCACTGCGAGCGCTACCCACCGTCGAAGCGGTGTGAGTTACTCATACCTCAACGCCGTATTCGGGTCGACCCTTGCGGCGCGTCTTGCCGGCAGATACGAGCAAGTGAGCGCCACCAGGAGCACTGCGAGGGGCGTGGCGGCGAGAATCCAGTTGCGATGGTTCATATGGACGTCTCTGAAAGGCGGCCGTCACGAGACGCGGCAGCGCGAGTGAAACCAGGAACCCAATGACGACTCCTACCAATACCATACGCATCGAGCCGCGCAGCACCATAAGCAGCACCTCGCGTTTGCTTGCGCCCAGCGCCATGCGCACACCCACCTCGTGTATCCGCCGGCCAACGAGATAGGCGATCAGCCCGTAGATCCCCACCGCAGCCATCGCGAGTGCGATCCCAGCGAAGGCAGCCATCAACTCCGCCATGATATTGTCTCCCTGCCCGGAGTCCTCGAGCACTCGGTCCATGGTTCTGAGGTTGGTAACCGGCTGGTCTTTGTCCACGCTCCATACGGCCCGGCGCAGTGACGCAGAGAAGGCGGCAGGCTCAGTGCGCGTGCGGACCAGGAGTTGCATCAACGGGTCGGGGCGCTGAAGGAATGGCTCGAACACTTGAGGTCGCGGCGTCTGTTGTCCCAGGTAGACGTTAACGTTGCCCACCACGCCGATGACTTCGCTCCATTTCGCGCTCGCGATAGAGTCGCTTGTAACCTCGCCAGGATGCGTGATGCCAATGTGACGTCCGATCGGATTTTCGTTGGGGAAGAACTCTGCGGCCAATTCTTGATTCACAATCGCCACCGGAGCGGATCGGGCGTTATCAGAGAGCGTGAATTCGCGGCCTTCGCGCAGGGGAATCTGCGCAGCGCCAAAGTAACCGGGGCTCACCGCGAAGTAAGCCGACCGAGACTGCTCCTCGGTCTTTGGCACTGGGCGGCCCTCAACCGCAATCTGCGCGTGACTCGGAAACGTGTAGGGCAGATCGGTTGAGATCGCCGCCGCTTGAACCTCTGGAATCCCTGAAAGCTGGCGGAGCAAGTTCTGACTGAAAGCGGCTTGTCGCGCCGCGTCCTTGTAGCTAGTGCCGCTAAGTGCAACCGTCGCGGTCAGCACATTGTGCGGATTCATGTCGGGTCTTTCCTGCGTCTCTTCGATGAAGTTCTCAACAAACAAGCCCGCGCCCACCAGCAGGATCAGCGACAGTGCGAGTTGGGCGGTCACCAGGAAGTTTTGCAAGCGGTGATGCTCGCGACCGGAAGTCGCCGATCGCGAACTTTCTTTGAGACCGGCGTTAGGGTCGCGGCGGGAAATCTGAAAGGCCGGCGCGAGGCCAAAGATCATCGCCGAGGCAGCCGAAACCGCCAGCGTGAACCACAATACGTTGCGATCGACGGAAAGTTGTTCAGCAATCAAGACAGTCCACTCATTCCAGTTGAATGCCCCGCGCAGAAGGTGCAAGCCCCACGCGGCGAAGACAAGACCCAGGCCGCCGCCGAGAAGTGCCAGAAGAAGGCACTCGGAAAGAAGTTGGCGGGCCAGGCGAAACCCCCCGGCGCCGAGCGCCGCGCGAACCGCGAATTCACGCTGTCGACCGGCATTGCGCGCCAAGAGCAGGTTGGCGACGTTGGCGCAGGCGATGAGCAGGACGAAGCCTACGACCGCCATCAGGAAAGCCAGCGCCGTGCTTGAGTTGCTTTCCTGGATGGCGTACTGCTGAACCGTCAGGACGTTCGCACCCCAGTCTTTGCGGGTTTCGGGACTGCTCGCCGCGATGCGGCGCGCGATGGTTTCGAGTTCCGAGCGCGCCTGGGCCTCGCTCACCCCCGCCTTCAGCCGCCCGAAAACGCTGAGGCTGTGCTGCGCGCGTGCGGCAGGGCTTAGCTGCTCGGGCGTGAAGACGAGCGGTATCCAAAGCTGCTCGGGGAACATCCAGAAGCTCCGAAAGGTATCCGGCATGACCCCGATTATTGCGTAGCTCTCTCCGTTGACCTTCACGGTTCGCCCCAGAACGTGCGGATCGGTGCCGAACCGGCTCTTCCATAGATCGGCGCGCACGAGGGCCACGCGGTCGTGGCCGGGCTGGTCCTCGCCCGGCAGGAAAGCCCGCCCCACGAGCGGGGAAACTCCGAGCACCTGGAAGTAATTCGCCGAAACGGCGCCGCTCGGCACGCGTAGCGGCTCGCTTCCGCCACCGAGCGTGGCCTGGATATCATCTTCGAACGACGAGGCCGCCGCGATCTCCGAAAACGCCGTTGTCTGGGCGCGCCAGTCCAGAAAGTCGGGCGGCGAAACGGGGGAGCGGCTGGCCTCGTCGCCGGCTCCGGCCGCCTTGAGGTTTTTGCTGAACAGCATCATCAGTCCGTCAGGGTCTTTGACGGGCGGCTTGCGCAGCAGCATGGTGCTCACCACGCTGAAGATGGTGCAGTTCACGCCAATGCCGAGAGCCAGCGACAGCACAGCGACTGCCGTAAAACCAGGGTTCGCCACCAGCATCCGGACCCCATAGCGAACATCTTGCCAAAGTTGCTCGAGCCACAAGAAAGTCCACACCTCCCTTGCCTCCTCCCTGAAATGTGTCACGTTCCCGAATTTGCGAAGCGCCGCGTAATGTGCTTCCTCGGGTGGCATGCCACGCTCGATGTTGTCCCGGGTCTCGCGCTCGATAAAGTCGCGGATATCCTGGTCGATGTCGTCCATCATGCGCTTGCGACGGCTAATCAAACGATCCCAGCGGATCATGGAATATCTCCCTCACTCGCATCGCAGCGCTACCATCGGGTCCACGCGAGTTGCGCGTCGCGCCGGCACAAACGAGGTCAGCAGCGCAACGGCGGCAATTGCAATGCCAGCCGAGGCCAGTGGACCGGCGCTCACCGGTTTCAAATCCAGGACCAAGCTGGCTGCCAGCGGCCTGCCCCAAAACACCAAGCACGCTCCCACCACGAACCCGGCGCACAGCATTCCAGCCGCATCTCCCAACACCAGGCGGCTTATGTCGCCGGTTGTGGCGCCTAACGCCATGCGGACACCAATCTCGTTGGTCCGGCGCGCTACGTTATAAGCCAGTAGTCCGTAGAGTCCGATCCCGGCGAGCGCCGCCCCCAGCACCCCGAAGAATTCCGACAAAGTAGCGACGAGTCGCTCGGGGACAATATCCGAGTCGACTTGCTCCGACAGGGTTTTGACCCGCGTGACGGGCACGGACTTCAGAAAATCCCCCATGACCCGGCGCACCGTACCTGCCATTGCCGCGGGATCAGTGCTGGTGCGGAGATCGAACTCGTCGTCGAGGTGGTTTTCCTGAAACATGTTGAAGTAGATGGTCGGGTACGGAGAGTCGTGAAGCTCCCATGGCTTGACGTCACCGGCGAGTCCGATAATCTCATAGGGTTGAGCGTCGCCGAACGGAGAAGGCTGCGGGTCGTAGACTACCGTGATGTGCCTGCCGATTGGATTTACGCCGGGGAAAAAGTGGCGGGCCACAGCGTTGCTGATTATCGCGACGCGCGGCCGACCCACATCCCGCAGGCTAAAATCGTGCCCGGCCAGCAGCGGGATGCCGAGCGTCTCGAAATACTCTGGCGACACAAAGGAGATTGCCGGCCGCTGGCGCTGCTCGGGCGCTTCCACATGTCCCTCCGCGATAAGGAAGCGACTTCCCGACCCGCAACCTTCGATCGGAGTGCAGCCGCTGATCGAGGCCGAGCGCACCCCGGGAATCGTTTTGAGCCGCGCCAGCAGTTGCTGGTACACCACGGCGAGTTTTTCGGGTTTGTAGCCGGTGTCCGATGGATCGATGGTCACAAGCAGCACGTGATCGCTGCGAAAGCCGAGGTCGAAATTTCGCATCCTCGACAGGTGGTTCAGGAAGACCGCGGTACCAGTCACCAGAAAAACCGATAGAGCCACCTGCGCGGCCACCAAGCCCCTTCCAAACCAGTGCCAGAACCATGTGTCGCCGGCAGTTCCGGTCCGCCGCATCATCGGGCCAGGCGAGGACCGGACCGCGTACCATGCCGGTGCAACTCCGAACAGCAGGCCGGTTACCAGCGCGATTCCGACCGTGAAGAGCAGCAGATTCAGGTCGGGCTTTGCCTGGATTTCGACGTGTTGATGCGCCTGGGTGCTGGCCATAATGTGCACCAGCACGCCGGTTCCAAAATACGCCAGCAGCACGCCCAGCAGCGTGCCCGCTCCAGAGAGCAACACCGATTCGGTGAGCATCTGGCAGACCAGACGTCCGCGGCTGGCGCCCAGCCCCACGCGCACCGCCAGTTCCCTCTGCCGTGCCGCTGAGCGCGCCAGCAGCATGCCGGCCATGTTGAAGCAGGCCAGCAGCAGAAGAAAGCCCACCACCGCCAACAGGAGGACCAACGATTTGCCATAGAGATCGCGCACTCGCGCCAACCCTGCGCCGGCCGGCTCCAGTTCCACTCTTTTTTGCCGGAGCCTTGTGCTTTCGTGGCCGGGGTTGTTCTGGTCCACCCAGGATTGATACAGTACGTTTATTTCGGCCTCCGCCTGCCGACGAGTGACGCCCGGCTTCAAGCGCGCAAGCATCCGGACAGCGTCTTTCTGATACGGCTCCCACACGTCGGTCCGATTTCCCACCCGCGGGCCCGTGTAGGGACGCGGCGCCACGCCCACGATGGTCTCAGGGTTGCCGTTGACGAGGATTCGTTTGCCCAGAATTGCCGGGTCGCAATGGAACCAGCGGTTCCAGTAGTCCCAGCTCACAACCACCACGCCGGCGTCCCCGCTGGCCGGGACATCTTGCGGAGTGGTCAGACGCCCGATGGAGGGCTTGAGTCCGAGCACCTCGAAGTAGTTGCCCAGGACGCTCTCGAGTATCAGGGTTTCCGGCTCGGCTCCATCGATGCGAACTCTCGCCAAATTATCGAATCCCGTGCCGGTGAGGGCTGAGAAGACGTGGTTGTGATCGCGGATGTTCTCATATTCGCCCCATTTCCAAGGGCCGTCGCTCCGCGGCTGGCCAGGGTACTTATACAGAAACTCCACGAGCTCCTCGGGACGTGCGACGGACAGTTTGTGCAGCATGACGGTGTAAAACAAACTGAAGACAGCAGTGTTTGCGCCGATGCCCAGCGCCAGTGTCAGCACCGCAACCGCCGTAAAGCCGGGATTTCGACGAAACTGGCGCAACCCATAGCGAACGTCCTGGCAGAGCTGCTCAAGCCACACGAGACTCCACATCTCCCAGGTTTCTTCCTTGATCCGCGTCACATTGCCGAACCTGCGTAAGGCTGCGTAATGTGCTTCCTCGGGTGGCATGCCACGCTCGATGTTGTCCCGGGTCTCGCGCTCGATAAAGTCGCGGATATCCTGGTCGATGTCGTCCATCATGCGCTTGCGGCGGCTCATGATTAGCTCTCGGTTTCGGCGGGCCTGAGAATGCGTGCGATGGCTCCCGCCAGCTTGTCCCACTTGCTGGTCTCGACTTCCAATTGGCGCCTTCCGCGGGCCGTCAGCCGGTAGAACTTGGCGCGGCGGTTGTTCTCCGAAGTGCCGTCCTGGACCGCAATCCAGCCTCGCTTGATGAGCCGGTGCAGGGCAGGGTAGAGAGATCCCTGCTCGACTTGCAACACGTCCTCGGATCTGAATTCGATCGCCTTGGCGATGGCGTGGCCGTGCGTCGGGCCCAAAAGCAGCGTGCGGAGGATGAGCAGGTCCAACGTCCCTTGCAGAAGTTCAATGTGTTCTCGTTGTTCTTTGGTAGACATACTAGGGGAAGGTATCGTGCTTCAGATAGAATGTCAAGGGGAAAGTGATCAGGCAGACAGGCAGATGGGCAGGTAGGCAGGTGGGCAAAATCATCTGGCCATGTCATTCCGAGCGAAGCGAGGAATCTCGCCCTGTTTTGTTTTCGCGGCACTGCGAGATTCCTCGTCGCCTGAGGCTCCTCGGAATGACAGGCGAATGGGGACTTCCCGGAGCCAGCAAAGGCCATCATCTGCCGACCCTTCGCTTCGCTCAGGGCAGGCTCTGGAGGTCGGCGCTACTTTCAAATCGGGCCCACTGCGCTTTTTTGCTTGACAATTCCGGGGTCATATGATAGCCTATAATTGTGGTCATTCTAGCGACACATTGTCGTAGGCACGTCGCGGGACCACCGGAAGGCAGAAGAAGACGGCATGGCTCGGGCTGTGGGAAAACGCAGGAAGCTTCGAGAAATGGAAAATAGTGGGAACGAAGCTAAGAAGTACTTGAAAACAAAGGAAGTCACTATTCTTACTGCTGCATATTTTGCGCGTTCTGAGGGCATTTTGAGAGCAAATGGAGCCTAAAAAGGGCACAGAACGCCATATTTTACAAGGGCCAGCCGAAGCTTATGCATCGAAAGAGGAGGATGGATAAGGACATACTGTCGGCTAGTAGGGGCGGTTCGCGAACCGCCCCTACACCCCTGCTGGCCTGCCCCGGATTTAACCTGGGAGGGACCTTCTGCACACACGCGGGAGCGGGACGCTCCCGCCACCGCGGGCGAGATGCCCGCGCCACGATGGCGGGTTGATTTTTTGTCCCTCATCGGCCATTCTAGGTGTTCAGCTCAAAGCGGCTCAAACTAAACCATGAAGAAGATCCAGATTTACGACACAACATTGCGAGACGGTTCGCAGGGCGAGGACATTTCGTTTTCCCTGGAAGACAAGCTTCACATTGTGAAAAAGCTGGACGAGTTGGGTGTGGACTACGTGGAAGGCGGGTGGCCGGGGTCGAACAGCAAGGACATCGCTTTCTTCCACCGTGCTCAGGAATTGAAATTGAAGCACGCCCGCCTCGCGGCGTTTGGCAGCACGCGCCACCCGCGCCATGGCGTGGCGCACGACAAGAACCTGCAGGCACTCCTCGAAGCCAATACTCCGGTGGTGACTATTTTCGGGAAATCCTGGGATTTGCACGTCAAGGTCGCCTTGGGTATCTCTCTCGACGAAAACCTCAACCTGATCCGCGAGTCGGTCGAATTCCTGAAATCCAAGGGAAGGGAAGTGATCTACGACGCCGAGCATTTCTTTGACGGCTTCAAGGCCGACTCCGAATACGCCCTCGCGACGCTCGAAGCGGCGGAGGCGGCGGGCGCGGACACCATCGTGCTATGCGACACGAACGGCGGCACCATGACCGCCGATCTTTGCGAGGCGTTCCGGGCCGCGGCAAAGCACGTCAAGCGGCCGCTCGGCATCCACACTCACAACGATTGCGAAATGGCGGTTGCTAATTCGATCGCCGCCGTGCAATTGGGCGCCGTGCAGGTGCAGGGCACGATCAACGGCTACGGAGAACGCTGCGGGAACGCCAATCTCTGCTCGGTGATCCCGAATATCGAGCTGAAATTGGGCATGCGCGCCATCGGGCGCGAAAACCTGAATCGCCTCACCGAGGCATCGCACTATGTGAGCGAACTGGCGAACCTGCATCATCGCCAGGACCTGCCCTATGTGGGCAAGAGCGCTTTTGCCCACAAAGGGGGCATCCATGTGAGCGCGGTAATGAAAGAATCAGCCTCTTATGAGCACATTGACCCGGCCGTGGTGGGCAACGAGCGCCGGGTGCTGGTTTCCGAGCTTTCAGGCAAGGCGAGTGTGCTTTACAAGGCGGCGGAGCGGGGTCTCGAAATCGACCAGTCCGCTCCGCACGCTAAGCTGGTGGTCGACAAGCTGAAAGAGATGGAGCACTACGGCTATCAGTTTGAAGGCGCCGAGGGATCGTTCGAGATTCTTTTCGATAAGCTCGTGCACCACACGAAAGAGTTTTTCGAGCTGGACGGCTTCCGCGTCATCACCGAGAAGAAAGGAGCCAACCAGCCCTATTCGGAAGCGGTCATCAAGCTGCGCGTGGACGGCACCGAAGAACACACCGCTGCGGAGGGCGTCGGCCCCGTGAGTGCCCTGGATCGGGCGCTGCGGAAATCGCTCACCACGTTTTTCCCCTGCATCGGCGAGATTCGCTTGACGGACTACAAGGTCCGCGTCCTGGACGCCAAGGCGGCCACCGACGCCAAGGTGCGTGTTCTCATTGAGACCACCGACGGCCACGAGACCTGGGGAACCGTGGGCGTGTCCGAAAACCTCTTAGAGGCTAGCTGGCGAGCCCTCGTGGACAGCATCACCTACAAGCTGAAGAAAGAATACGGCTACCGGAAGAGCGAAGCGGCAGGCGGGCAGGCGGGCAAGTAGGTACAGGCTGCGGAAAAACGCTTGAAGGTTGTCATTCTGAGCGAAGCGAAGAATCCCCGCGGTTTTTGTCTCATGCAACTTCCGGGATCCTTCCTTCGTTGCACTCAGGACCGCCGTCGGCTGACGGACTCCTCAGGATGACAGCTTGAAGCGCTTTTCCGCAGCCTGTACCTATCTGCCGACTGCCGACCTGCCTACTGCCCATGCTGTTCTGCATACCGCGTGAGCGCGTGAAGATTGGCGTGCGGTGTGTCGCGCGGCACTTCGCATCCGGCCCCGACAATGTAACGCGGGCCGGCCTCGCGGTGGCACTCGGCAATGGCGGCTGTTACTGAGTCCGGCGTGCCTTCGCGCAGGGCGCGCACCGGATCGATGTTTCCCAGCAAGACTTGATTCGGCCCCATTTTCTCGCGCGCCTCGGCGACGGGCACCATGTAGTCCAGGTCCACGATGTCACAGCCGAGGTGTCCGATACTCTCGAGGACGGGCCGAATGTCGCCGCAGATGTGCAGCCGCACCCGCGTGCCAAGTGCATGCAGCCCGTCGACCATCTTCTTCTCGTATTCCCACACGAACTCCTCGTAGATCTGCGGACCGACCAGCGAAGCCGCCGCGTCGCCGATCCCGACCAACTCCGCCCCTTCCGCAACCTGGGCGGCGGCGAAGCGCAGTTCCAGCCTGAGCACAAAGTCGAACAAGCGCCGCACAAAAACGGGATCGTCGTAGAAATCCAGCATCAAGTTGTTGATTCCCCGCAAGTCGGCGCCCTGCGCGCAGGGACCCTCAACCCAGCCCTCGATCAGCTTCTCTCCGCCCACTCGCTGCTTGTAGAAAGCCAGCGCCCGAAGGCGATTGTGCATGCGCTCGCCGACGTACGGGTCGGGAACTTCGAGAGTGTCGAGGCGCTCTTTATCGGTCAGCAAGGCATTCGCCTCGTCGAGAGCCGGCGGTTGGTTGGGGAAGAACTTCACCGCTGCGCCGCAATCCGCCGCTTCACCTGCGGGGTCTGACATGGTGTTGAGGTGGTCTATTCCGAATTGATCCGCAGCCCGAATCTGGCCTTCGGTGAGAAAGCGGAAGTTCGTCGCATAGTTGATGTAACTCGATCCGATCAAGTCTCCGGCAAACTGCATGAGAATCGGCATCGAGGGAAGATGGTCCACGGGACCGCCCTCGAGCATGGCTAGTACACGCTCCCGACTGTTCACAGTTCCTCCTGAAATCGAGCCCATGTTTATAGACGGCGAGGGGTGGGGCGGTCAATAGTAAATATGCGCTGATGAACGCGCCAGGAGTTATAGAAAGCCCGCGGCATATGTCATCCTGAGGAGCCAGAGGCGACGGAGGATCTCTGCAGTTCGCCGAACGTGCAACTGCCGGGATTCTTCGCTTCGCTCAGAATGACAGGCTTGGGGCGGTTCTCAACAGCCGGTTGCAAAATCCGATCAGGGTTTGGTGGCCAGGATCAGAGGCGAGGGCCCTGGGGCGTCGAGGGTGCGAGGATTTACGAACCCGGCTTCTCGCAGCCAGGAGCTGATTTCGCGATAAGAGTAGGTGCCGCCATCGTCGGTGTTTACCAGCATGTTGACGGCGAAAAGCAGGCTGCCAAGGGGCTCAGTTCTTTCATCGTTCACGAGAATCTCAGCTACGGCGATGGTGCCGCCGGGCGCCAGCGCCTCAAAAGCCCGTTGGAGCAGGGCGCGGCCGCGCTCCTCGCCTTCGCTGTGCAGAATGTGGCCCAGCGTGGCGACGGCATGGTCGGCGCCGAAATCCGCGGCGAGCAGATCGCCGGGAATGAACCGAAAGCGTTTCATCAAACCGAAGTGGGCAACGGTCTTGCGGGTGATGGCGATCACTTCGGGCCAGTCGACCGCCGTCACATGGACGAATGGCGATTTCTGCGCCAGGGCTATGCCCCAGACACCCGAACCCGCCGCCAGGTCGAGCACGCTGATTGGTTTCCCGGTCCCATTCAAGTCGAGCGCCGACGCCAAGGTCTGCGCTGAGGCGTAGCTCCTCGGGAAGATATCCGCGACGAATTTGCTGAAGAAATCGCCTCCCAACCTCTGTTGGTTGACGGGCTCCACCGGCTTGCCCGTCGCCACAATCTCGTTAAGCCGCAGCCACTTCGGAATCAGGTGCTGGCTGCAGTGGAGGATCATGCCGCCCTGGAAGCCCGGTTTGGTGCTGACCAGAAACGCGGCGTGCTCTCCGGGGTGAGTGCGTAGTGGCCCTGCACGTCTTTAGTGAGCAGGTTCAGCCCCACCAGCGCGTTCATCAAGGCGGTGAGGCCGCGGGCGGATGCTCCGGTCGCGTCCTCGACTTCCTCCACGGTTTTGGGACCGTTGTCCAATACGTCGAAAACACGATGGCGGATCGCAGCCTCGAGAATCAGCGGCGGCGCGTACCCCCACGTAAGCTGCATGATCCGGTCGGGCGTGACGGGCGACTGGGCGCTGCTCATGTTTCCCCCGAAGTTATTAATCGAATTTAGCCCCGACTAGTCTCAATATATATCGGATTCAGCCCCTACCGCAAGCCCTGGCGGAATCCCCCATTGCGTGGATAAGGAAAGGCGCGGACGGAGCCGGGCAGTGTACGAGTAGGGCTTGCCCTCCACTCGTTGTGGCCGGCAGAAATGCGGGGACGGCAAGCCGTTCCCCAGCTGCGGGGCCGGTGAAAAAAAGACTGAAAAAGGGGCTTGCAATTCGCGATTGAGAGGAGTAAGAATGAAACTATGCTGACGGGAGGAGAAATGACTCCACCGGGCACGCATACGTAAGGCAAATAACCACACCGCTCTTGCGGTGCGCACCGTTGGCTGACGCTCCGCGGACGTTACCACGGCGCAAAAAACCGATAGCAAACGAGACGGGGGACCAGAAACGGTTCCCCGTTTTTGTGTCGGGACGAGAGATCAGCGGTGAAGGCCGTTAAGGCAGGCATCCAGTATATTGACCGCTTCGTCTATATGATCTTTGGTTATGTTCAAGGGAGGAGTTAACTGGATCACATTTCCCATCATCAGTTTGAAGCTCAGACCCTTGCTCAGCGCGTCATACATTACCTGCTCGGCTTCCTCAACGGCGCGCTCGCGGGTCTTCCTGTCTCGTACCAATTCCACACCCAGCAGCAAGCCCAGGCCCCTGACGCGGCCGACGATCGCGTGTTTCTCCTCGAGCGCCTTCAGCCGTGCTAGTGCGTATTCTCCCATGCGCCGCGCATTGTCGATCAGCCCCTCTTCTTCGAGACAGGCGATGGTTGCCAGGCCGGCCGCACACGCGACGGGGTTTTTCTCGTGGGTATAGTGGCCCAATGCTCCCTCGCTCATGACGTTCGAGCCCTTCGCGAGCGATCAGAGCAGCGAGCGGGAAGATTCCGCCGCCTAGTCCCTTGCCGAGCACGAGCATGTCAGGAACAATGCTAAAGTGCTCGCAAACGAACATCTTGCCGGTACGGCCCAGTCCGTTGGGAATCTCATCCAGAATCAGCAACGCACCATGGCGGTCGCAAGCTGCCCGGATGATTTGCCAGTATTCGCGCGGGGGAACGGAGGGTGTGCTGCGCACTGTCTCAGCAATGACGGCCGCCACGTCGCCTTCTTTCTCGAGAACATATTCGACATAGCGCGCGCACTCGAGCGTGCACTCCTGCCCACAACCCCAAGGACAACCAGCCGGGTCGGCCGGCGGAACGTGTTCCGCGCCTGGAAGAAGCGGGCCGATACCGCTGCGGAACATGGCTTCGCCTCCCACCGAGATTGCGTCGAGCGAGGCGCCATGAAACGAGTCCCACATGGAGATAGTCTTGTGTCTTCCTGTGGCCGCGCGTGCCAGTTTCAATGCCATGCCGACGGCCTCGGCGCCGCCTGGAGCAAACAGGACCTTGTTTAAGTCTCCAGGAGCAAGTTCCGCAAGTTTTTTTGCGAGCTTGACCGCAGGCAGATTGGTATAGCGCCGGGTGCAGAACGGCAGCGTTTCCATCTGCGCCTTGATGGCCTCGATCACGCGGCGATTTCGGAAGCCCACCTGGTGAACGCTGTTGCCGTGGAAATCAAGGTAGCGGCGGCCTTGCAAATCTTCAAGGTAAACGCCGTCGCAGGCGGTGAGAACATTCAAACAAGGCGTAGAGAGAGACTGGTGCAAGAAGTAGCGAGCGTCTTCGTCCAGCCACTTTTGAGTCTCCGCATCGATATTGCGCGCTGCCCATTCCTTGCGCCGGGACGACACATTCAAGTCACCTTCGGAGCGGTCTTTGGCTATCCTATCGTTCCCATTCACCACGACAAGTTACCTCCGTCCACTTAAGCGTGTACCCTAGAGTTTATTTCCGCCTCAGCGGTCAGCAGCTCTGCCGCCCTGTCTTGCGGAAAGGCTTGGCCTTTCCGGCTCCGCCCAAGGTCCTGTTTTTCGGCTGAGGCTGAGCCTCAAGCGGCGAGGCGTAGCCTCGCAGAAACGGCGGCAATGGCGAAACGAGGAATCGGAAAGGCAGAGCCTTTCCGCAAGGCAGGGCGGCAGAGCCGCGCGTAACGACCCAACAATATGCCGCAATTCCAAGGGCGGCCACAAGGGCCGCCCGGCGATTTGACACGGTGCGGAAAAGCCCGTCCACTGTCATCCTGAGGAGCCGCAGGCGGTCCTGAGTGCAGCGAAGGAAGGATCTCGGCATTTTGTCAAAAGTGCACTGCCGAGATTCTTCGCTTCGCTCAGAATGACACTGTTAGAAGTTTTTTCCACACCCCGTTAAGGCCGTTCGCCGCGTGCCAACCGCGTGTTGATATCGTCGAGGATCGGCGGGACCTCGGCGATGGTATCCACCACAAAGTGGGCGCCCGCCTGGCGGAAACGCTGATAAGCGCGCTCGAGTTTGGCTTGCAGGACTTTGGGCTCGAGGGCGGCGATTTCCTGCTCAGTCAATCCCAGTTCGTTGCCCGATTTCGCCAGCCCGACGGTCCACATCCCGGCATTGAGTCCTTCCGCAATATCGGGCAACGTATCACCCACCTTCACAAAAGCCTCCATAGGGTAAAGTTGCAGATTGATGGCGTTCTGCAGACACATCCACGGGTGAGGCCGCCCGGCGGGAACCTGCGCGGCGCAGACACTCGAGTCCGGCACATACCCGCGTTTCCTGGCCTCTTCCTGGAGCACCTCCATCATCTCTGTCGTATACCCGGTCGTAGAGCCGATTTTCAGGCCGCGGCGACGAAAATCTGCGACAGCCTCGAGCGTGCCTGGAATCAATTCGGCATACTGCGCCAAGCACGCGAGTTGAAGGGGGACGAAGTCCCGGAACATTATCTCCACATCGTCTTCATTGGGCAGGCGGCCGTGAGTGCCCTGCCACATACGCCGCACAGCTTCCATTTCAGAGATCATTCGGATGTGAACTTTCTTGTGCGCGCCCATTGGTTCGCGCGCCTGCTCTGTGGTAATGGGAATGCCTTGGCGCTTGAAGACCTCGACAAACACCACGGCAGGAGCAAAACAGCCGTAGTCCAGGGTCGTTCCCGCCCAGTCAAGTATGACAGCCTTCAGTTGGCCGCGATATGAACGCTGAAAAACGAAGTCCATGATGTTGAGTTTCCTACTCTGCTGAAACCTTATTCATCAACCAGATCAGGTTGATGCCATTTGTGCTCCCGCGCTTCGTTAGAGGCGGAATCGCTAAGTCTCGAGTGTCAGAACCTGCGAAAGAAAAAGACGCCAGCCCTGTCATTCCGAGCGCAGCGAGGAATCTCGCACTGCCCTGAAGGCTTATCAGAGCGAGATTCCTCGCTGCGCTGGGAATGACAATCGGGGCGGGTTCTTCCGCCGCCTGCAAGGTGCAGCGCTACTTCGCCACAACGGCCGGGCAAAGTGTGATTCCCATTTCCGCCAAGGTCTCCCGTATCGCCCCGAGCAGGCCACGCATATCGTCTGGAAAGAGATGCCCGATGCAGCCGATCCGGAAGCAATCCGCCGTGCTGACTTTGCCCGGGTAGATCACGTAGCCTTTCTCGCTCAGGTGCGCGTAAAACTCCCCAAAGTCGAATTTCGGATGCTGAGGGTAGCGGAAGGCAGTAATGATGTAGCCGCGCTCTTCCGGCCGGAGGTATCCCTCGAAGCCCAACTCTCGCATACCTTCCGACAGGACTTGATAGTTAGTTCGATAGCGCGCGGCGCGGCTCTCGACGCCTCCTTCCGCTTCGAGTTCCCGCAAAGCCTGGTGAAATGCCAAGAGCGCGTGCGTAGGGGGGGTAAAGCGAAACTGGCCGTCTGCCTCAAGCCCCTTCCATTGGGCCAGCAGATCCAAGCTCACGCCGCGGGCAAATCCTGCGGTCGACAGCAGAGCTTCTCGCTGCGCCAGCACGAACGCGAATCCCGGAATGCCCTCGAGGCACTTGTTTGCCGAAGAAACCAGATAGTCGATCCGGCAGTCAACGAGGTTTAGGGGCATTCCGCCGAAACTGCTCATCGCATCCACGAAGTAGATCCGGTTGAAGTGTTTGACGATCTCTCCAATCTCGCGCACCGGATTGATCATGCCGGTGCTGGTCTCGCTATGTACCACCGCCACGTGGGTTATGGAGGGGTCCGCTTCGAGCACGCGGCCGAGTTGCTCGGTGTCTGGACGCTGATCTTCCGGGCAAGCCAATTCAGTGACGGTGATTTTGAGGGTCCGTGCAATCTGGGCAATGCGCCTTCCGTAAGCGCCATTGACTACGGCCACCAGTTTCCCATCCGGGGGCACGGTAGACGACAGCACGGACTCGATAGCAAACGTTCCGCTGCCTTGCATCAGAATGGCCTCAAAACCACGGTCTGCCACCCCGCCCAACTCCAGCAGCTTGCGGCGAATGTTCCGCACGATGCCAATGAATTCGTGGTCCCGCGAGCCCAGGTCGCGAAGCGCCGCCTGTTTCACCGTGGGGCTCGTGGTCAAGGGGCCGGGGGTGAAAAGTAGTTTATCTTGTTTTCGGGGGCCCTGTTGCATGATGCGTCCCAAGTGCCATCCAGCTAATCTGCGAACGCTTATCCCTCGCCGTGCGCTCTGTAGCCAAGAAAAGGCTTAACTCAGAGGTCACTGAGACTCTCCGCGCGCTCTGTGTTGAAGCTCTAAGCGCCTGGAGGTCACGGAGAAGTTAGTTTTGCCTAAAGTCGTGCACCGGGCGGAACTCTCAAAATAGGACACTACCGGGATGATGTCAACGATGGTAAACTCGTCAATGAGTCAGTTTGGTGTGGGGGCGGCTTCACGTCGCCATTCTCCGGCATAATTTCCGCGACATCATTCGATGACGTCGGCCCATGAAGGTGGAGCAAAGGACTACAACCCGGCGGCTGCTGATGTGGCAGATTCTGATCGTCAGCCTGCTCATGACCGGCTATGCCGGATTCTACATTTGCCGCTCGAATTTCTCCGTCACTCTCCCGCTAATGATCCGAGACCTGGCGGCGCACGGTATTCCGGCTGACCAGGCGCGCATTCGCTTGGGGCAGATCGTTTCTCTGGGTGTGTTGGCGTACGCCTTGGGCAAGTTCTTTCTGGGCGGTCTTGCGGATTTCTGGGGCGGCAAACGCCAGTTTCTGACCGCGATGGGCGGAGCGGTTCTGTTTACTTTGCTTGCCGCGGGCGGCGGCCTCCAGGTGTTTGCGGTGGCGTGGATTGCCAACCGGCTGGTCCAATCTGCCGGTTGGGCGGGAATGGTGAAGATCACCTCGCGCTGGTTCTCCTACGCCGCCTACGGCACCGCCATGGGCGCGGTCAGTCTGAGTTACCTCTTTGGCGACGCCTTCGGCCGGCAGTTCATGGGCGTCTTGATCGCTCACGGCCTGGGCTGGCGAGCAGTGTTTGTGGTTGCCGCCTGCAGCTTGTTTGTGCTCTTCCTGGCCAACCTCCTGCTTCTTAAAGAGTCAAGTTCGGAAATCGGGGAACCGGAGACAAAGGCAAACCCTGACAACCTCTTTGCCGGTCGCGGCGAAAGTCCGCGGAAGCGCAGCCTCGCTGAACACCTCGCGCCGTTATTGCGCAGCCCCGCCTTCTGGACCGTTTGCACTCTATCGCTGGGCACCACATTCGTCCGTGAGACGTTCAACACCTGGACGCCCACCTATTTTTACGAAGTGGCGGGCTTCACCACCGCCAAGGCCGCCAAGTTCAGCGCCCTCTTCCCGCTGTTCGGAGGAGCGTCCGTGGTGCTCGTCGGCTATCTCAGCGACCGCTTGGGGCGCGGTGGGCGGGCGATCATCACCTTTCTTGGGCTCTTTGTTGCCACGCTCGCACTGTTCTCGCTTGCCTCGCTTCGATCCGGAGCCTCCCACAACCTGCCCGTGTTGCTGGTCGCCCTGGTTGGCTTCGCTATCATCGGGCCGTATTCGTATCTTGCCGGCGCCATGGCTCTGGACTTTGGCGGCAAGCAAGCGGCGGCGACCTCCTCAGGGATTATTGACGGCGTTGGCTATTTGGGTGGAGTCCTGTCGGGCGACGCGGTGGCGCGCCTCTCGCTCGCAGCAGGTTGGCAGGGCGCGTTCGTGGTGCTGGGGGTTGTCACAGCTTTCTCGACATTGGCCGCGGCCTACTTCTGGGTGCTGCAGCGACGACCAACTCCCGCTGCTAACACGGTGGTCGCTTGACCAGCCTGCTGGGGACACTCCAGGGGCACCGGCTCTTGCCCGTCGCCTACACTGATGCCCAGTGATCGAAGCAAGCGGTCCAGTTCCGTTGGCGGGAGAAGGGCGGGGCTTTAGAATCTGTGTGAGAACCTGATTCAGGCTGTCATTCCGAGCAAAGCGAGGAATCTCGCACTGCCTTGAGAATACTCAGAGCGGGATTCCTCGCTTCGCTCGGAATGACACTCCAAAGGAGGTTTTCACACAGACTCTAAAGCCCCGTCCTTCCGAGGGCCATCAATAAAATCGCGTGTGAATGCAACTAAGTACCTGTCAGCATTTCTTGAACACAAGCGCCGGTGTTTTATAATTGTCTCGCTATGCCACGCGTTGACCCAGCCGAACTTGAGATTTTCAAGAACCTCTTCCACGCGGCGGCGGAGGAGATGGGCGCTGGGCTGCGCCGTTCGGCTTTTTCGCCGAATATCAAGGAGCGGCGTGACTATTCCTGCGCGGTGTTTGACGGTAAGGGAAGAGTGGTGGCCATGGGCGACCACATGCCTGTCCACCTGGGGTCCATGCCGATGTCAGTTGCCGCGGCGCTCGAGGCGCTCGATCTCGAGCCGGGCAGCATCGCCATGCTCAACGACCCTTATGCCGGCGGCACACACTTGCCCGACATCACTCTGGTGATGCCCGTCGTCCCGGCGCGTCGCTTGGGCCGGAAGTCGCAGCCGGTCTTCTACGTCGCCAACCGCGCTCACCACTCGGACGTGGGTGGCGCGCAGCCCGCCTCGATGGGACTAAGCGAAGACATTTACCAGGAAGGCTTGCGCATTCCGCCCGTGATTTTGGTTCGCAAAGGAGGCGTCGAGCGAGACGTTCTGACACTGCTGCTCGCCAACGTGCGCACGCCCGCCGAACGCGAGGGAGACCTGATGGCGCAGGTGGCGGCCTGCCGACTGGGCGAACGCCGCTTGGGCGAATTGATGGAAGCCTACGGTGTCCCCAAGGTCCGACTCTACCTTGATGCCC
Organism: uncultured Acidobacteriota bacterium; assembly: GCA_963838915.1. Taxonomy (GTDB): domain Bacteria; phylum Acidobacteriota; class Terriglobia; order UBA7540; family UBA7540; genus CAVROP01. The sequence goes on along the minus strand of CAWIUZ010000038.1, from coordinate 31,131 downwards.
TTCAAGTTTACTCCGCCCAACTGATGCGGCGGGCTCTCCTGCAGATTCCGGACGGGACCTATTCCGCCGAGGATTACCTGGACGACGACGGGTTCAGCAGTGAGCCCGTGCCTCTGCGCGTTTCGATCAAAATCAGGCGCGGCAGTGCGCTTGTGGACTTTGCGGGCAGCTCACCCGCCTGCCGGGGAAGCGTCAACGCGGTGATGGCAATTACCACCTCGGCCGTCTTTTACGTCTTCCGTTGTTTGCTGGGCGAAAACGTCCCGGCGTGCGCCGGCTTGATGGACCCCATCGAAGTGCGCGCTCCGGAAGGAAGCGTGGTGAACGCACGACCTCCCTCGGCGGTGGCGGCCGGAAATGTTGAGACCTCGCAGCGAATTGTGGACGTGTTGCTGCGCGCCTTGGCAAAGGCGCTCCCTCACCGCATTCCCGCCGCGAGTTCAGGAACCATGAACAACCTTTCGTTTGGCGGCATCGATCCGCGCACGGGCGAGGCCTTTGCCTACTACGAGACCATCGGCGGGGGCATGGGAGCGCGCCCTGTGGCGGATGGGTTGAGCGGCGTTCACACTCACATGACGAACTCGCTGAACACGCCCATCGAGGCGCTCGAAGCCGCCTACCCGGTGCGGGTGCGGCGTTACTCGCTCCGCCGCGGCTCCGGCGGCAAAGGACAATTCCGTGGGGGCGATGGTATTATCCGTGAGGTTGAGTTTCTGACCGACGTTCGCGCTAGCATCCTTTCCGAGCGCCGCCGGTTCCAACCCTATGGGCTCGCCGGCGGGGAGCCCGGGAAGGCGGGCAGGAACGAACTCATTGTGCCTGAGAATCGAAAATCGAAAATCGAAATTCGAAATTCGAAGCTTGGAAAAGCGCTGGGTCGTGCTCAGGAGTTGCCTTCGAAGGCGATTTTCAACGCGCCGCGGAACAGCGTCTTGAGAATCGAAACGCCGGGCGGGGGAGGCTGGGGGAAAAGCAGGATTCGGGAGTCAGGACTCGGGATTCAGGACCCGAATAGGGCGAGAGGCGGAAAGGCGGGGCGGTCGTAGTTCCTTTGAAACTGTCATCCTGAGGAGCCGAAGGGGACGAAGGATCTCTGCAGTAGCTGTTAAGCTGAGCATAGAACACACTGCAGAGATCCTTCGCTGCTATGAAAATGGCGGAAGCTTTTGTTGAAAATACAGGAGTTACCTCCAAAGAGCCATTTTCATGCACAGTGGTGAGCCGAAGGATCATGAAGTCTGCGCTCAGGATGACAGCGAACGAGGGTTATCGGAATAGGCAACACGAACAACCGGTCCCTGAATCCTGAATCCCGAATCCTGAATCCTAAGACGGGAGGCAAAATGGACGGCATTGATCGGCGGGACTTCATGAAATCGGTAGCGGGAGCTGCGGCGCTTTCGGCTGTGGAAACCGAAGCCGTGGCTGCCGTGGCGCCCGGGCCGGTGTTTCTTTCCACCTGGGCGCACGGAAAACCGGCGAACGAACGTGCGGCGCAAGTCTTCAAGGTCGGCGCCAGCCTGCTTGAGGCGGTTGAGAAAGGGATCAACGTCCCCGAAGACGATCCCAGGGTGATGAGCGTGGGTTATGGCGGCCTTCCCAACGAAGAAGGAGAAGTGGAACTGGATGCCGCCATTATGGATGGAACGCACCATCGCGCCGGCTCGATTTGCAACTTGCACCACATCAAGAATCCCATTTCGGTGGCGCGCCTGGTGATGGAAAAGACCCGCCACACCACACTGGCGGGCGAGGGGGCTTTCCGCTTTGCACTCAAAATGGGATTCGAGCCGATGCAGCTTCTCACCCCTGCAAGCCTTCAGAAATGGATGGATTGGAAACTCGACCCCCAGCACAAGACGAATTGGGTAACCGCCGAAAACCACGACACGATCGGAATGGTGGCCATCGATGGAAAGGGCCACGTCGTCTCAGGCTGTTCGACATCCGGGATGGCGTGGAAAATCCCGGGGCGCGTGGGAGATTCTCCGCTGGTGGGTTGTGGCGTCTATGCCGACGACAACGTGGGCGCCGCTTCAGCTACGGGCGACGGAGACCTGATGACCAACTATTGCACCAGCATTTCGATTATTCACTACATGCAGGCCGGCATGTCTCCCCAAGACGCCTGCCTCGAAATCCTGCGGCATATGGTGAAGACCGACTCGAAAAACAGGAATTCAGATTGTGGTGTGATCGCCATCAGCAATCGCGGCGAAATCGGCGCGGCCTCGATGCGGACCGCCAATCGACTCCAATACGCCGTGTGGATAAATGGCGAGAGCAATGTGCTGGATGCTGCGGCTTTGTACTGATAGCAGTGCTTAGCTATCGGTCGTCCGGATTTGTTTTAGCCATTCGGTCATGGGGATCCGCCCCGCACAAGTTTGGTTGCCCACTCCACGACCTTTTCGGCCAGGATTACGGCCCGACGATATTCGTGTTGGGATACGGCCTCGGCCGGTCCAGGATAGCGCGCCTCCCATGCGAAGTCCGTGAGCGCGACAGCTTCTCGAATTTCTTCGGGAACGAGCACGCCATGGCGCGCGAGCCCCTCCAGCAGTTTCGAAAGGTCGTGGGTGTAGCGAAATCGATACCTGTTGGCACGGTAGACCGCTTTGATGGCCTTCTCCGCTGCCTGTTGGGTGTGAAAACACAGATCTTCGTAAAGCACGTCGGCAGGTAGGGGCGCCTTGGCCAACGCCAAATCGCTACGCGCACGACGCAACCATGCACTGGGCGAGCTTGGGCAGCTGCTTTCAGGCGGCACGATAGAGTTCCCGCCCCTCCTCCAACGCAGGACAGATAACCAACGATGGATCGTCGCCGTACTCGCGCACGTCCGACTCCGTCACGACAACAATGTCCTTAGCAACATCCAATCCTGCCAGCGCCATGTACAGACCTTGGGACGTCTGCCGGCGGTGCACACCGTCCGGCATGATTACGAGCAAATCCACGTCGCTGTGTGGACCCATCTGCCCGCGCGCGGCTGAGCCGAACAGAACTATCCGGCGCGGGTGGGCCGTTTCAACAATTCGCGCCACGAGTTGATCCAGCGTCGCCTGGTCAATAACTGTCGAGGATTCCATCTGAGCCTCGCATGAGCGTTGGTCGATCGCTTACCTAGTATACCTGATGGAAAGCTTTATTTCTTGTTGGCAACCTGGGTAGGCTTGGCGTCAAGCGCTGCGATCTCGGCTCGGAATTTCGCGGCCTGATCTGGCTGGTTTAGGGCGCTGTATTCTTCCACTAGGTCCTGGCGCGCGCTCTTGAGCCAGCTTACTTTGGGATCCATCTGGCTGATCAAAGTGTCATAGGCGGCGCGGGTTTGGGTTTCCGCCTCTCGATACCGTTTTTGCCGCAAGATGGTCCTGCCAAGCTTGAAGCGAGCGATTCCGGTGTTGATACTGTTGGCCGATTGAGATTCGATATAGATGGGAATGACGGAGCGCAGGATTGCCTCGGCGCGAGCCCACTCCTGCCTGTCCATATAGACGCTGCCCAGGTTAGATAGCGCCGTGGCAAACAGGGGGTGGCGCTCACCATAGACAGCGCGATAGATGTCGCCCTCGCGTTTGAAGTACTGTTCGGCAAGATCGTAATTGCCCCGCTTGCTCGCCGCGTGGCCCAAGTCGTTCAGCGGCGACGCCACGCTCGTGTGAACCTTCCCGAAGATTCGCTCGTTAATCGCCAAAGACTGCTGCAGCAGGTCGACAGCCTCGTCGAAGCGATCCTCGTAAACCAGCGTGCGAGCGAAAATGGTCATATACTGCGCAGACTCGGGACTGTCCTTTCCATACCATGATTGAGTAATCTCGAGGGCCTGCCGCTCAAACTTCTCAGCCTCGGGGTAGTGACCGAGATTGTGCTGGATCTGGCCCAAAGTCAAAAGGGTGTCAGCCACTCGCGGGTCATGATCACCGTAAATCTGACGGGCGAGGGGCAGCAGACGCTCGTTGAGCGATTGGGAAATCTCATAATGGCCGGCAGCGAACTGGGCCTCCGCTAGCTGCTCGAGGCCGACCGCCAACTCCGGAGTTGCGCCGCCTTTGGCCGTCTGAACGCGCACGACATCTTCGAGGATGGGAATGGCGCTCGCATACGCGCCGCGGTCGGCGAGTACCTGCCCCAAGGCGGTGGCCGCTTGCGCAACCGCGGGGTGATTGGCCGGATAGTGCCGTTTGGCAATCGCCAGTCCTTCCCGGACCAACCGTTCCGCCTCCGGCAACTGGCCCTGATTGTCTCGCAAAAGACCAAGTGACGCCAGGGTCTCCGCGACTTGCGGGTGATCGGGACCGAAGAGTGATCGACGCTCGTTGAGAGCCAGGCTCAGCAAGCTGTCCGCTCGATCGAGCTTGCCGACATTTTCATACAAGTTTCCGAGCGTCTGGTACAACTCCGCTTGAGTTTCCGGTTCGCTGTTGAGCGATTGCGCCTCTTGCGCGCCCCGGTCGAGGAGGGTTACCACGCGCAGGTCAACCGCCGGGCCGGCGTCGGCGCCACCGCCTTGGAACAGGTTCGTCATGAATTTCTGAATACGCTCGGTCCGGGCGGCTTCGGCAAGCGAGGTTCTTCTCTCGTTCGCGAGCCGCACCACAAAGAACACTACCAGAGCGGCAACCAGAACAAACACAGTTCCGACCACGGTCAGCGAGCCCCGATGGCGAGTGGCGAACTTCCTCAGGCGGTAGCTCACCGTATCGGGGCGCGCCTCCAAGGGCTCGCCCTTTAGAAAGTGGTCAACATCTCTCAGGAGCGCTTCCAACGATTGATATCTCTGCTGCGTGTCTTTGTGGATTGCGGTGAGGCAAAGTACGTCGAGGTCAGTCCAGGCCGATTTGCTCGCCACCACACCGCGGTGGGTATTCCCCTCGGCGGCCTCCGCTTCACCGGCGGCGACGGAAGGCCGCTCCGCTTCCTTTTCCGTCACGGCCTTTTCTGCCTGCGCCGGGGTGAGCTTGGAGAGATTGAAGGGCACGCGCCCGGCCAGCAGTTCATAGAGGACGACCCCGAGGGAGTAGACGTCGGTTTGGATTCCGACCTGTTCTCCGCGCATCTGTTCAGGCGAAGCGTAGGCCGGTGTCATGAGGCGCAATCCGGCGATGGTCTGATCGATGTCCTCCCCGAGGTTTTCCAGGCGCTTGGCGATGCCAAAATCAAGTAGGCGGACGCTTCCGTCGTCCTTCACCAGAATATTCGAGGGCTTCAAGTCGCGGTGGATCACAGCCTGTCGATGCGCGTACAGCACGGCCTCGCAGACGGCCCGGAACAGGCGCAGGCGCGCCGCGATCGTGCTGTGGCGCTGGCGGCAGAAGTCTGTGAGCGGGATTCCCTCGACGTACTCCATGACGAAGAACGGAGTACCCTCCGGCGTGGTGTTTGCGTCGTAAAGACGCGCAATTCCGGGATGATTCAGTCGTGCGAGGGTCCGCTGCTCGATGGCGAAGCGGCGGCGTCGCGCGGGCGAGAGTTCGGCATCGCGCAGGACTTTTATGGCAACCTGGCTTCCCAGGTCTTCCCGTTCCGCGAGATAGACTACCCCCATCCCAGCTTCGCCGATCTCTTTGATGATCCGGTACGGGCCGAATTCCCTGAAAGGTAGAGAAGTGGGGAGGGTATCACCGAAGACCTGGTCAGCGGCCTGAGCAATGTCGCGGTCCAGGATCGAATCGCCAGAAGCGTCTTCATCGAGGAGGATGAGGACGTCGCCGGCTAGCCCGGGCTCATCTTTACAACGGGCGTCCAGGAAGGCGCGCCGGTCCGTCTCGGGCCGTTCCAGGGCCTCGTGAAAAAGCGTTTGGATTTTCTGCCATCGCGCGCTATCCATCGGCATATCCCCGTAGGGGCAACCCTTGTGGTTGCCCTGCCGTGCTCCCAGGGCTCAGCTGAATTAGAAAGCTACCCTATTCGTCGGAAGCGTGAAGGGCGGGGCTTTAGCCCCGCCGCTAATCTCGCGAGGTAATGGCGGGGCTTTAGCCCCTGAAGCGGCTTGTCTTCAGGGCCTAAAGGCCCTTCCAACCCTGCAACCATAGACGCCGGGGCTAAAGCCCCGCCCTTCCGAGGGCCACTTGAAATTGCGCTTATAAAACTATCTAAGCGCTAGGACGGTCACCGGGGCCACCCCGGCCTGCTACTGCTGCCGCAACTCGTGCGCCAGCCACGCCTTCGCCGCCCGCCAATCGCGCATCACCGTAGCCTCGGAGACGTTCAGCAGCGCTGCGGTCTCAGGGACATCCAATCCCCCGAAAAAGCGGCTCTCAACCATTACCGCCTGGCGAGGATTCATTTGCGCGAGCGCGTCCAAGGCAGTGTTGAGGGCAAGGATTTCTTCTCCACCGGAGGGTTTCTTCTGAACCGCTTCGTCGAAGGTGACGGTCAGCTCCGCCTCGCCTCCGCGCTTGGTTGAACTTCGCCGGCGTGCGGCCTCCACCAGGACCTGCCGCATGGCGCGGGCCGCGATGCGCTTAAAGTGCAGCGGAGAAGTTGCGGCAATTTCGCGCGACTTCGACAATTTTAGCCAGGCTTCATTGACCAGTGCGGTGGGGTTAAGCGTGGTGTTTGGATCGTTGCGGCGTACGGTTGCAGCAAGGCGGCGCAGCTCTTCGTAGGTGACACTGAATAACTGATCCAGGGCCTGCCGATCCCCGTCGGACGGACTGCTCTCTCCGGTAAATAAACCATTGCTCTCGCCAGAATTTTTCACAGCCATGACGGTTTTTCCCTGACTTTTACGTATAGCAGAGTAAAAGGGCCATAAGCTGATGAGCGTAGCGTAGAGAATGGCCAGGGTCGGTAAGCCCGTTTGTTTGCTAACCTCCGTAACTGGACGGCAAGGGAAATTTTAGCATTCAAACTTGACTTGCCGCAACAGGCAGTCGCCGTTAAAACAGCGTTTTTCTGTTATTGAAGTGTGCAATAGCACGATCTGCAGCGGCGTTCTGGCGCCGCACGCCGGTGAGGTGTGCTCGCCGGTAGAACGACTGTAGGGGCGGCCCTTGTGGCCGCCCCGGGGCAACGTCGGAAATTGCCCCGCTGAATCTCAGGGCAACCAAAATCCAAACCTATTGCGGAGGACCTCATGAAGGTACGGTGGTTAACAAGTGTTTACATGCTGGCGATGAGCTTGGCTTTGTTCGGATGGCCCGCCACGGCGCCGGCGCAATATAATCTCACGACGGCTGCCACCCCGACGACCCCGCTTAATACCGGGGCGCCGGTTTCGGGTGCAACAGCCGGCGAGTCAGTCCTTCCCAGCCAGTGGGTGGCGCTCCAGTTCACGGTCACTGATCCCACCGTGATTACCGACGTGAAAGGGTACATCGGGGCCTTCGGTACGAGTGGAGCCGTGAACATCGTCATTTGGACCAACAATAACTTCGACCCAACGCTCCCTGTCCCTGGCCAGGCGATCTGGAGCCAAAGTTACACGCTTACTGCCCCTGGCAGCACCGCGAATTGGGTCGACTTTCCGAACTACCAGGCAGTTCTCGCGCCGGGAACTTATTGGATAGCGTTTGAGGGCGCGAAGGGTTCCACAGTGAATGTGGGTATGCTGGGGCCGGCCACAACGCCGGCGGCAAATAGCGCGTTCTTTGACGGTGGAATCAACACCTGGCTCAATTTCAACTTTGGGCTGAACCACTCGACCAATTACCCGGCGGCGTGGCTTACGGGCTACGATTTGGGGACGGCTTCGGGTACGCCGCTCATCACCTCCGGGACGTTCGCCCGCACCGTCACACAAGGGAGCATACAAAACTACGCCTGCGGGCAGAATCTCGGCCCCGTCGGGAACATCGGCCAAACAGAAGCTTTGCAGTGGAACATTTGCTCGGGGGCATTCAACGCGAGTGCCTACGGCACAATCGCCGCCAATCCCAAGACTTTTCAAGGCAACATCCTGGAGGCCGGAGCCTACTCCGAAACAAACGAAACCTCGAGCGGAGCAGGTCGTGGCATAGTCTTTTCCACTTATATGAACACCACCGGTAAAGACATTCCCAATGTTCAAGCCAACGCCGTTCTCAGCGGGTCGATTGCCGGCGCCAGCTCAGACTCACCCGTGACCGTGGCCGCGGCCGTATATGTCTTCGACACGGTGGCTTTTACGACTTACATCAACTCAGTCGTGCCGACCACGTACCCCACGCTCGGCTACTATCTGTTGGGCGGAAACAATGTAGTTGCCGGCGTCGGATCTTATTACGCGCCCAACCTTGGCCAAGACCTTTTCGGCGGTGGTTACGTCGATGATTCCTGGGATAACAACTCGCAATTCACGGTCTGTACGTCGGCTAGTTGTCTCCAGGGCTATGAAGTTTCCACAGCCGGCTTCGATCTCCCCGCGGATGCCTTCTTCACCGTGATGTTCGACGTCACGGCGGCTACTCGGGGGTTGGCGGGTGCCCAGACAACCGCCATCGGCGACTTCCTGAGCACTCTCGAGGCAGACCCGCAGTACTTCTTCACAGATGGAAATAAGTCGTTCAACAACGGGTTGGGGAACGTCATCACCGGAATCGCGGGACCCCTTACCGCCGCGGCCCTGCCGGACACGCCCGCTACCATCTCGCTTTCTCCGAGCAGCCAATCTACGGCGGTAGGCTCGACGACCGTGGTTACGGCAACGGTTACGGACGCCTCTAACAACCCCGTTCCCGACGCTATCGTCCGGTTTGCCATTACTTCGGGTCCGCACGCCGGATTCAGCATGCCGGTCGGCACCGGGGACGGCATCGCCACTATGCCTAACGGCACCGTCATCCCGCTAGGGACTGCCAGCTTCAGCTACACCGACACGCTTGGGACAGCAGGCACGGACTCGATCTCAGCTAGCGTTGGAAGCCTTTCGGCGGCAACTCCCGCCCAAGTCACCTGGACGACGCCGGGGCCGCTGTTCAACATTACGCTGATTCCTTCGACGAATTCGATATCACTCAACAACAGCCAGACGTACGATGCGACCGGAACCGACTACTTCGGCAATAGCGTGGGTGACGTAACCAGCCAACTGACATTCACTCTCAGCCCTGACGGTTCGTGCACGGGCGCAGTCTGCACGCCGACCGCCACCGGGCCGCACACCGTGACCGGAACGGGCACCAACCCAGTGGTCGGGAATATCACCGGGACGGCTTCGCTCAATGTGACCTCCGCGAGTTCGACGGCTCTGACCATCACGGCCAGCAACACGATGATGGCGTACGGCAGCACGCCGCCGACGCCCACGGCCCTGTACACGTACGGGAGTACCACGCTGAGCAGCACGCCGCCCAGCGGGCTGACGACGTTGCCGACTTGTATGACTTCGGCGACAAGCACAACGGCGGTGGGGACGGACACGGGTGCGAACGCCTGCTCCGGCGCTTCAGGTTCGAACTACGCGATCAGCTATGTGGCCGGGAACGTGGTGGTGAGCGCGGAGCCGGTGACGATCACGGCGAGCAACACCTCAATGACTTTCGGCAGCACCGCGCCGACCCCGACGCCCGAATACACCTACGGCAACGTAACCCTGAGCTCGACAGCCCCGGCTGGGCTGACGGCCCCGAGTTGCGTAACCTCGGCGACCAGCACGACGCCGGTGGGGACGGACACGGGAGCGAACACCTGCTCGGGCGCCTCTGGGTCGAACTACTCGATCAGCTACGTGGCGGGCAACGTGACGGTGAGTGGGGAGCCGGTGACGATCACGGCGAGCAACACCTCGGTGACTTACGGCAGCACGCCGCCGATACCCACGGCCCAATACACATACGGGACTTTCGTGCTGAGCAGCACGCCGCCCAACGGGCTGACGCCGGGGACTTGTGTGACCTCGGCGACCAGCACGACGCCGGTGGGAACGGACACGGGAGCGAACACCTGCTCGGGCGCCTCAGGATCGAACTACACGTTCAGCTACGTGGCGGGCAGCGTGACGGTGAGCGCAGCATCCTTGAACATTACCGCCAGCAGTCCGACGATGACCTACGGCGGAACGGTACCCACCATTACCGCCACTTACACTTACGGCAGTGTGGTGAACTCCTCCACGCCACCCAGCGGCTTGTCCGGTCTGAGTTGCGCGACGACCGCGACCAACACCAGTCCGGTGGGTTCCTATCCCAGCAGTTGCTCGGGGGCAGTGGATACAAACTACACGATCGGTTACACGCCAGGGAGCGTGAAGGTTGGTCAGGCCTCGCTGTCCATCACGGCGAGCAGCGGCTCGATGACCACCGGTTCGACGCCGCCCGCCATCACGCCCAGTTATAGCGGCTTCGTGGCCGGCAACACGGCGGCTAGCCTGACTACCCAGCCCGCCTGCGTAACAAGTGTAACCAGTTCGACTTCGCCAGGCACCTACACCGGGGCGGATACCTGCTCGGGCGCGGTCGATCCCAACTACGTGATCAGCTACGTGGCGGGGAATATGGTCGTTAACCCGGCGACCGGCTCCACCTTCAAGCTGATCGCAACGCCCAAATCGGAAACGATCCACCGCGGAATTCTGGCCGCCTTCCTGCTCGAAGCGCAGTCGGTCGACGGCTTCTCCGGAAATGTGAAGATCACCTGCTCCGGCGGTCCTGCGGGCTCCATGTGCGGCGAGTTCCCGCAGACCGTGAATCTCCAGCCGAACAAATTTGCCCTCGCGCTTTCCGGTGCCCTCTTCCCGAAGAACACGACACCCGGCACCTACACCCTCACCTTCACCGGAACTTCGGGTTCGGAACGTCGTCAGCACCACCGCCCAGTTCAAGGTGCAGGACTAACCCAGCGCAGTCACCCCGTCCCGGCGGTCAATCGGGCCGCCGGGACAACCCATTCCCGTAAAGTTTCTTTTGGTTATACGATTTAAGAACAACTGCAGGGATTCTTCGCTTCGCTCAGGACGACCCACCCCCGAATTTCTTCACACGTTCCGGGACTTGGGAAATTCAAAACAACTCACGCCAAGACGCCAAGGCGCAAAGCAGCGCGAAGGAGAGGTCGTTGCCTTTCTTTGCGAGCTTTGCGTACTTTGCGGCTTTGCGTGAAACCGGGTTGCCGTTTTAGGGACTAATTCACGTGGCAAGTTAAAATCAGATTCAAATACTTGTCCACCTCGCACCTGAAATCCGGCGGCACGACGGTGGTCGAGCTGTACTCGACAATTACTGCGGGGCCGCGAAGCCGAGTGCCTGCCGCAAGCCGTTCCCGGTCGTAGACAGGGGTGGCGCGAAATCGCCCTTCAAACCAGACTGGCTTGGATTTCATCTTCACCGGAGCTGCGACCCTCATTTTGTGGACGTGCAGCCCCGGCTTAGGGGTTCGAATCACCAGGCGAAGGCGAAGGTTCACGATTTCGATCCGCCGCGCCGGATGAGCGTACCCGTAGGACCGCATGTGTTGCTGATCGAACAGCCTGCGAAAGTCTTTTTTGAAAGGCACCGAAAGCTCATAGGACTGGCCGGCGTAGCGAAGGTCCAGCCGCCGCTCGGCGCGCGCACTCTGGGCAGGAAACCCTTCCTGTCGAAGTTCGGTCCGTGAGACTCTTTCCATCATTGCAAAGCGGTTCTCGAGTTCGCCCCAGAAACCAGCTTGCCCTGCATCGCGGGGGACTGGCAGGCAAACCGACCGGACGGAGTCTCTGACGATGTCCGACAGCAAGATTCCGATTGCAGAGAAAGCGCCGGGGTTCCTTGGCACAACGACTTTGGGAATCCGCAGTGATCGCGCCAAGTCCGCGGCGTGCAGTCCTCCGCCCCCGCCAAAGCATATGAGCGCGAAATCTCTTGGGTCATGGCCGCGCTCTACGGAGATTACTCTTAACGCCTTCTCCATGGTGGCGTTCGAGACTGCCACGATATCAGCGGCCAGTTGCGGGGCAGTCTTCGAGCCAATTTCTCTTCGATGCAGGCGCAGGAAATCTGCGAATCCCCGCTCTGTCGCTTGAAGATCCAGCCGGAAGTCCCCGCCCAGAAAGAGGTCGGCGTCGAGGCGCCCGAGCAACAAATTGGCGTCCGTAACCGTTGGCTGTACGCCGCCGCCGTGGTAACAGATCGGTCCGGGTTTGGCGCCGGCGCTTTCCGGGCCCACGCGCAATGCGCCTCCCGCGTCGAGGCGAGCCAGCGAGCCTCCGCCTGCTCCCACGGAGTGAACGTCGAGAACGGGAACCGCCACGGGCAAGCCGCCCAGAGTGGTTTCGTTGGTGGTGCGAGGCAGTCCGTCGATCAGGCAAACGTCCGTCGACGTGCCTCCCATATCGAAGCTCATGCTGCGGGATAGTCCGAGTCGGCGGGCGAGCCAAGTGGACGCTACGACGCCGCCCGCAGGTCCGGAAAGGATCGTGCGCACAGGCTCGCGCGCCGCCCGCTGTGCGGTGGTAATTCCCCCGCTAGATTGCATTACATAGACGCGACCGGACTCCCCTCCTTGGAAAGGAGGGGGCAAGGGGGTGGTTGTTTTCTGTCGCTGACTTAGCTCCCACCACCCCCTACCCCCTCCTCCGTCGAGGAGGGGAGTCAACTCCTCCCTCACGCCGCGTTCCAGTCGCTCTAGGTACTTGCCCATAGTTGGGATCAGATAGGCGTTGATGACCACCGTGGCCAGCCGTTCGTATTCGCGGAACTCGGGGAGAATCTGGTGAGAGACTGAAACGGGAAGGTGCAGGGCCTTCAGGGCTTTCGCCACCACCCGTTCATTGGCAGGATTGAGATAAGAAAAGAGGAAGCAAACCGCGATGGACTCAGCCTTCAATCGCTTAAGTTGCCTGGCCATTCGGGCGATGGCCGCTGATGAAGGCCGATCCAGAATCGTTCCGCTCGCTGTCGTCCGCTCCTTAATGCCGACGCGCAATTGGCGCGAAACGAGCGGCAGAGCGGGCCGTGCCTCGAAATCATAAAGCCGGGGGCGCGCCTGCCGGCCGATCTCGACGAGGTCCTCGAACCCCTGCGTGGTGACCAGCGCCACCCGCGCCCCTCGCCGCTCCAGCAAGCTGTTGGTTCCTACCGTAGTTCCGTGAATGATCTCAAGCGGCGTGGCCGGTCGAACCGGCTGAGCCAGGCGGCGAACGCCCTCGAGAATGCCCCGGGAAGCATCCTCAGGTGTCGAAAACACCTTGAGGATCTTGACCTCGCCGTGATCGATGATCACGCAGTCCGTGAAAGTTCCGCCCGTATCAACGCCAACGCGCATAAGTGCAGGATTCAGGATTAAGGAGTCAGGATTCAGAAGTGCGCAACTAAGAGTTGGCTCCCTTCTCGTGATTGGCTGGCATCTAACCCATCTACTGTCATCCTGAGCGCAGACTTCATGATCCTTCGGCTCACCACTGTGCATGAAAATGGCTCTTTGGAGGTAACTCCTGTATTTTCAACAAAAGCTTCCGCCATTTTCATAGCAGCGAAGGATCTCCACAGTTGTTTTTTAAATCTGGGACCAGCGCCAAACTGCAGAGATTCTTCGCTACGCTCAGAATGACAATGATCGGCGGGGTTTCATCACTCTGACTCCTAACTCCTGACTCCCGACTCCTGCTTTCTGGTTCCTGACTCCTGCTTTTCCCCCAACGCAAGCGCCGCATGTGCCGCCAGGGTCGAATCGGCAAGTTGCCCGGCCATTAGTTTGTAATACCCCGCCGAAGCGATCATGGCCGCGTTATCGGTGCACAATCCGGGGGAAGGGAAGAGGGCGCGAATTCCCTGCGTTCGAGAAGTCTCCAGAAAGCGAGCGCGCAAAAGTGAATTGCAGGCGACTCCCCCGGAAATGAACACCGAATCGACGCGCGCGGTTTCCGCCGCCGCCAAGGTGCGCTCCACGAGGTCGTCGACGACGGCGCTCTGAAAACTGGCGATAAGGTCCAATGTCGCCTGCGAGCACTGCTCGCGCAGTGCATCGATCGAGACATTTTCGCGCGTCTGGCGCCAGGCTCGCCGCTCTTCCGCCTCGAGGGCAAGAGGCGAGTCGCGGACGCTGTAAAGAACTGCCGTCTTGACTCCTGAGAAGCTGAAATCCAGCGGATTGCCTTTCATCTTGATGCGGCCAAAATCCACTGCCTGCGCATCCCCATATCGAGCCAGTTGATCGATCACCGGCCCGCCGGGGTATCCCAAGGCGAGCAGTTTTGCGACTTTGTCAAAGGCTTCGCCGGCTGCGTCGTCGCGTGTTTGCCCCAGCCGTTTGTAATTGAAGACCACAGAATGCGAATTGGCCGAAAGGCGCACTTCCTCAACCAGGAACAAACTCGTGTGGCCGCCGGAAACAACCAGCGTCACGGCAGGGAGCGGCGCGTCCTCCGCAACCCGCCCGGCCAGCCGCCCCATTTTGTTTTCCAGCAGCACTGCGTGGATGTGGCCTTCCAGGTGGTTCACGCCCACCAGCGGTTTGGACAGGGCGCGGGCCAGCGCTTTGCCATAGACAAGACCGACCAGAAGCGAGCCGATCAGCCCCGGTCCTTCTGTGACCGCGACGCCATCCACATCGCTGATTCCAACCTGCGCGCGTGTGCAGGCTTCGTCAACCACCGGCTCGATCCTGCGCAAATGCGCGCGTGAAGCCAATTCCGGCACCACCCCGCCATACTTCGCGTGAATTGCGTCCTGGGAGGCAACAACGCTCGAAAGTATCGCTTCGCCATTCGCGACCACGGCCGCCGCCGTCTCGTCGCAGCTCGATTCAATGCCCAGGACCAACATGCTTAAATGCTAACACAGAAGTCAGAAGTCAGGATTCAGGAGTCAGAAGAACAGGGGCTAGGGACTAGGGGTTAGTGAAGAACACAAATCGCTCCGCCGCACGGGAAACGCGCAGCGTGGAGTACCGGATTAGCGCATCCTGTCCGGGGGGCTGTTTTCCCCAGCCCCTAGTCCCCAGTCCCTAGGCCCTGCTTTTCCGACTTTTGACTCCTCCCGGAAGGTGGCGGTAAACTGGCTGCATGGGGAAGCTTGCTGAACCTGTGAGATGCTGAGGTGTCCATGAAGATTCGCAAAGCGGTTCTACCTGTTGCTGGTCTTGGCACACGATTCCTGCCCGCTACCAAGGCGCAACCCAAGGAGATGCTTCCTATTGTGGACAAGCCTTTGGTGCAATACGCCGTTGAGGAAGTTGCCGATTCCGGCATCCCGATGGTGATCTTCGTAACCGGTAGGGGAAAGACGGCCATCGAGAACCACTTTGACGTTTCGGCGGAGTTGGAACAGGAATTGGCGGGAAAAGGGAAACAAGAACTTTTGAAGCAAATCCGCTCGATCGCAGGGCTCATGCGATTCGTCTACGTGCGCCAGCAGACTCCAAGCGGCCTTGGCCACGCAATCCTCACGGCGCGCGACGTGGTGGACGATGAGCCCTTCGCAGTTCTGCTCTCCGATGACGTTGTCGTGAATCCTGTGCCATGTCTAAAGCAAATGGTGGCGGTCTTTGAGCGCTACGGTCGAAGCGTTGTTGCTATTCAGAGGGTACCCCGCAAGGCTGTGGGGAGTTACGGCGTAATTCGCGGCCGTGCTGTGCCTGACGCGGAGTGGCAAGGGCGGCTCTTCCGCATCGACGATATGGTAGAGAAGCCCGCGCCGAACGAAGCGCCTTCGAACCTGGCGGTGATCGGACGATACATCCTCACGCCAACGATTTTTCATGAGCTTTCAACAACCACGCCGGGGTCGGGGGGCGAAATCCAGCTTACGGATGGGCTGCGGCGCCTGCTCACCAAAGAGCCGATTTACGGATACCTGTTTGAGGGTAAGAGGTACGATGCCGGTGATAAGTTGGGCTTCCTTCAAGCCACCGTGGAACTGGCATTGAACCGCCCGGACCTGGGAAAAGAGTTCCGGAAATATCTCAGGTCATTGAAACTGTGAGAAATAATGCGGGCGGTCAGAGCGCTGAAACAACGGGCCGACTGGCTTCGCTTCAGGATTTCTGGCCGGTAACAGGCTTGTCCTCAGATTTCTTCGACTCTTCCTTCTTTGCGCCTTCGGTGCTTTTCCCTTTGTCCCCATTCCCGGATTCGGCGGAGCTCGTTGAAGGCGGGACGGAAGACTTGTGGGCATAGTCGGTCACATACCATCCGGTCCCTTTGAATTGGATGGCTGACGACGATATCAACTTTTCGAGCTTGCCTCCACATTTCTCGCATTGGGTGAGGGGAGAATCAGAGAATTTCTGGATTTTCTCGATGCGTTGTCCGCACTGCGTGCACTCGTACTCGTAAAGCGGCAATTTGACCTCCTTGCAAAAACCCTTCTCAAATATTATATCGGCACAGCCCAGTCGCGTCAAAGCCAGGTGGTGTCCTGATTCAACGGGTAGCGCCGACCTTTAGAGTCTGCCCTGAGCAGAGCGAGGGGTCGGCAAGTGGTGGCCTAAAGGCCAGCGCTACGAATCAAATTCGGACACTACCCGATCTTCCAACTCGCGGTTGTCATTGTGTTAGCGAGTTGATACACTAGAGTTGACTACGCACAATTGATGCCTATGCCGAAAACACCTACTCCCACCAAGCCGGACCTGATGGATCCTCTGGAGGATTCCACCAATGGGTCCAAGGGCAAGCTCTTCGTGGTTGGCACACCCATTGGGAATCTGGAGGATATTACCCTGCGCGCCATCCGCGTTCTCAAAGAAGTGGATTTGATTGCCTGCGAGGATACGCGGCGCACGCAACAACTGCTCAATCACTATCAGATTCATACACCGACATTAAGTTACCACGAGCATAACGAGATGACTCGCGCTCCGGAACTGGTCATCAAGTTGACGGAGGGAAACAATATCGCTTTGGTTAGCGATGCGGGAATGCCGGTGGTGTCCGATCCTGGCTTTCGTCTAGTTCACCTGGCGGTCCGCCACGCGATTCCAGTAGTTCCGGTTCCGGGCGCGTCGGCTTTTGTGGCGGCTCTCGCAGCGTCGGGCTTACCTGTGGACAAGTTCCGCTTTCTCGGTTTCCTGCCCAGCAAGAAAGCTGCTCGCCGGCGGACGCTCGAAGAAAACAAATCCGCGAGCAAAACGCTGGTGTTCTATGAGGCGCCGCACCGCATCCTCGAGATGCTGCGCGATATTCGGGATATTCTGGGAGAGCGCGATGTGGTTCTGGCGCGTGAAGTAACCAAGGTGCACGAAGAATTCTGGCGTGGCACGGTGTCCTCGCTGCTGGAGCGGGCAAAAGGCAAAACCATCAAAGGCGAAATAACCCTTCTGGTGGGAGGCGCCACCCTGACAGAAGAAACTGGGCCTGCCGAATCGCCCATCCAATCCGAAATCCAAACGCTGATGGCCGAGCGCGGACTTGATGAGCGTGCGGCTCTGAAGGCCGCTGCAAAAGCGCGAGGAATCTCTCGCAGTCAGGCCTATCGCCTCTGGCAGAGCGAGAAAACCAAGCCTGGATAATCTCAACCGGACTACCTCCTTCGTTTCTTCATTAATCCAATAAAGCAACAGGTTGGCGCCCATCGTGTGCGGGCCTCGCGGCTCGCTCTTCGTAATCGGACCGTCCGGCTAAAGCCCTGCCTTTGCGTGCCGATGGAATCATTGAAGAGAGGCAGACATGCCGGCACAGCTTAACCTAGCGGAAGCGGCGCGTTTGGAGAAGGAACAGGGTCAAGAGGCCAGGGTCCGGGCTCTGCTCGCGGACGGAATCCCCACTCTGCCCGCCTATGTTTTTGAGCTCAGCTCTTTACTGAGTTGCGTGCCGGTGGACCTCAGGCGAGTCTGCCGGGTGATTCGAACTGACCCCAGCCTCGCCGCGCAAGTCATACGTTTGTGTAATTCGGTGATGTTGGGTTTGCGGGGGAGAGTCTCGCACATCGAACACGCCGTCATTCTGTTGGGGACGGAGCGCCTAAGGACCCTGGTGCTGACCTGTTCGTTGGTCCAACATATCGGCAACTTTTTATCTGCCGCGGACTTGCAATCCTTCTGGCAGCACAGCTTGTTGACTGCGACCTTGAGTGAGCGTTGCGCCTTCAGTCTCCGCTATATGGAGACCGAGCAAGCGTATTTGGCCGGGCTCCTTCACGACCTTGGCGTCCTTCCCCTGATTCTGCTCGCGGCGGGGTCGCGAGAATCCAAGCTCGCTCCTGGCTCCATAGCGTGGGGTGAATCGGTTGAACTCGAGCGCCAGCATTGTGGCGTTGACCATTGCATAGTGGGCAAGTGTATAGGCCTCACTTGGAACTTTGCGCCGCAGATTATCGAAGTCCTGGAGTGTCACCATCGGCATCAGGACGCAAAGTACGACCGGACTTTAGTGGAGATCGTTGTCGCGGCGGATCTTGTGTGCCAGATGCACGGCGTGAGGGTGGGGGGAGAGCCTTCTCGAATCGCCCTCGCAGACCGAGACGTTTACAAGAGCCTGCTCGATAATTCCACCGAAAGCTTGACCGAGGCCGAAAAATGCGAACTCGCGAAGATCCTGGAGCTTGAGTTTCCGGAAATTATGCACCTCTTGGAACTGCCCATCGCCATGATTTGGGGGTAATACAGGGATGAAACCTGTGAATGTATTGATTGTGGATGATTCGTCCGTGATGCGGAAGATTGTTGGGCGCTCTCTGCGCCAGGCAGGACTTGATCTCGTCCAGGTGCTCGAAGCCTCGAACGGGTCGGAAGCGCTATCCCTGGCCAGAGAGAATCCCCTGGATCTTATCCTGAGTGACATCAACATGCCTTTGATGGATGGGCTGGAATTCGTGCGACAACTGCGCGGTATCGAGTCGGCCCAACACACCCCGGTGGTCATGATTACGACGGAGGCGGGGGAAGGCCACGTGGTACAGGCCCTCTCTCTGGGGGCCTCCGGGTACATTCGGAAGCCTTTCACACCAGAACAGATCAAAGAGCGGGTTATCCCACTGCTGCGAGGTTAACAATGGATCAGGCGATCACTGCCGAACCGGAACGAGTTCGGATCCACCTTTCCGCCCGAGCCGCTGGGCCGGGGGCCCAGGCGGTCGGGAAAGCCGCCGACGCTAAGCAGCCAGTAGTGCGCATTGACTGGCGCGAGGAGCTGGCGAAGGCGGCCGGCGAGGTCTTTGACGTCATGGTCGGGGCCCCATTGACCGCCCCCCCGGAGCCGCGTCCGCCTTTTATCCCCGATTTCGCCGCCATGGTCGGCATTGCGGGCAGTATGTGTGGTTTGGTGAACCTCCGTACGACGGCCGATTGTGCCAGGAGCATAACCGCCAAGATGCTCGGCGGCGACGAAGTCGGCGCGGCTGAGGCTGCGCAGGATGCGTTCGGCGAAGTGTGCAACATGATCGCCGGCAGTTTTAAAGGCAGGATTTCCGGCTTGGCGGACGGTTGCGCGCTCTCCGTGCCCACCGTGATCTTCGGCAGAGACTTCACGCTGTTCTCCCTTGCCCGTGGAGAGCATTACGAAGTGACGTTCGAATTTGAGGGTAAACTCCTCTCGGTGAGCCTGGACTTGCAAGGCTAAACAGCCCCCGTGAGATTCTCGCGGGGCGCAGACGTGCCGCTCTTTGGCATGTCTGCGCTTCTGCCACTTAAACGTGGCACATACATCCCGACAACCGTCGTCAGGACGTATGCGCCACCCGCGTACCGCTACCAAAAACACGCTACCTGAGAGTGGGCACACATGAAGGAGAGGGTCTGCCCGACCTGCGGTTTGCGCGATGTGTAGGAAAAAGCCTCGATGTTGCCAGGACAGCGCGCGGCGTCAACTGCTGGCCGCGTAAACATCGGCATCGACTTGGCTGGTATTGCCAACCGAGATCGTCGCCCTGACGGTCAGGCCCTCTGCAGCATCCGCGGACATTGTGTTGTCGCCCGCATAGGGATTTGAGGTGACGATCCTCAGGCAATAGTCGCTGTCCGACGGATTTAATCCAAACCTCACGTCGGCGCCCGTAACTCCGGTCATGACGCCGTGGGACTCGACCTTGTAGCCTCCCGCTGTTCCGGCTTGGATGACGCTGGGTTGCAAGCCCGGCCGTGAACCCACCGGAGTCGAACGAACTTGAGAGAAAGTAGATATCCTGGCTAGAGTGGTTGTAGATCACAACGCGCGTCGACCGCGCCGCCCCGCTGTCGCCGAAGACTTCGTCGGCAACCTTGTTGATCAACATGTCTCCGAGACGTTCAAATTGCGCCCCAAATGGTCCTAAGAATCCGCCCATGGCGATTCGCCTCCTTGGTTGTGATGATGTCGCGAGCCGTCCTGCGAAGTTGAAAACCGTTATCCAGGTAGTAGTCTGATTCGAACTCTTATCACCTATATGCCCTTGGGGAGAATCATCTTGTCCCGCAATCCGGGGCTTGAAGCGGCCCGAGCTGGCCGCATCAGGAACGTCCTCTGTTGTGGCCTGCAGTGGGAGTGGACAGGCTGAGACTGCGGAACTCCTTATGGGTCGCTTGCGAACGCGGCCGTGGGTTTCTCAGGGCCTTCCCTCAAGCTGCACCGAACCTCCCGGCAGAATCAGATGACCGGGGGCGGGGTCCTGGGCAGTAATGGTAATTGCGTTAGGCGGCAGAGCTCGATGAACAGTCCCGTCCCGGTCGGTGTAATTTTCCAGGAATTCCCGAAGATCGCCTTCATCGACGGTAACATTCGCTCCCTTGGCGATGAGGCGGGCCTCATCCAGGTGCTTCCCAACGAAGTTGGGCGTGGGAATTGGTGCTGCCGCCGTTGTGACGGGTGCCGCCGCGCCCGGCTTTGGCTTGGGCGCCGGCGTTGGCAACTGAGCTGCCGGGTATTTCTTGCTATGCGCCGCCGCGTAATCGGCCGGCATGACCGCGTCCTTTGGACTGTCGATCGCCGCGCTTGCGCAGGCGGCAATCGTGTCTAGATCGGCCTGGGTCGCGGTTGCGGCTTGGGTTACCTGCGCCGGAGTGGCGGCTCCTGTCCAGTCATAGCGATCCTGGTGCAGGCTCCACCAGTTTAACAGGTTCAGTTGGTCGAGCAGGGCCGCTCGCTGCTGAGTGCAGAACGTCAGCACATCCTGCGCGTGCTGGATGTCGGCCGTGTTAAGCGGCATCGGGCCCTCCGCGATGGTGATCGGCGAGAGTGTCCACTCGTAAGGTTCCGCGTACTTATCGGATTCGGCATACATTGCCGTGATCCATGCATTCGCGGCATCCAAAAACTGCTTTGGATCGGTCGGGTCATTGATCACGACTGCCGGCCCGCCTTCCTTATAAATCGTGCAGTACATGGACGCGTTGTGGTCGCTGGTTGCCTTGGAGAATTTCGTAGAGGCGTCCGCAGAAAACATGCCGTAAGAGCCGCGCAGTTCCGCCTCGATACTCGTCGCTTCGGTTTCGTCAAAGGTCTCAACCCTCAAGAGGCCCACGAAGAGTCCCCCGCGCTTGCAGGCGCGAAGGAACATATTCCCGTAGCGATCCGTGAAGATGTCCGGGCGGTCGGCAACCGCGCTCGCGCTCGACGTTAGAACGCAGTCGGCGATGCTAAGGTCAGCAAGATGGACGGACGCCGTCACGCTCATGAACAACGAAGCGGAGTGTACCTGGCTGTCTTGAGCGAACTGGAAGCGGCCCGATACGCCGGCTCCGAAAGAAGCGCACCCGTAGGACGCGCTCACGTCGATCCCGAGCTTCTGCTGCAAATCCTGGGTGCTCGAGATTCGTGCCACCTCAAACGACTGGGAGGCCCCCGCTGCCATGAGGGGAGCCGATGGTGTCGGGTTTACAACTTGATTCATTGCCGTACCCGAGAGACGGTCGACACCTACTCCGAAATTGTACGTGTCGAGATGCGGCAGCCTTATTTCCTGTAAGGGCATGGTGACTCCTTTCGCTTTGAGTTTCTTCCCCGTTTGCTCCACATGCCGTAGCGGGTCTTCTCCGTTTGCTCGCCATCGCCATGCCGGATCGTCCCACGCGCAGCCGTGGCAGTGCCCGGAATCTTTGCACGGTCGTGCACGTCACCGGCCTGCTGCCCGCTTGCCAGCGCATCGCGTAGGACACTGCGAACGCGCGGCCTTTGCCCGCAGTTCCGTGCCGAACTTGCTGGACAGCACTATCTAAAGAACAGTTTTTTGTGAAGCCCCGTAGAGGCGCTGGTACGAAGTTATGTCAAAGCCTCGCCACAATGATTTCTGATTCCGTTGGTGATGTCAAGCTATTTGTGGGATAAGCCGGGACTGACTCCTACCATACGCCTCCCCCCAAGCAACCGCAAGCATGCCCGGCCGTGAGCTCGTAGCGAGCAGCGCAGTGTCCCTGGTTTTGTGACTCTGTCGGTACCAGAGAAGGGCCGCACGGAGCCAGGGATGGTCATCGGTGAGCCGGTAGCGCGTGCGCGCTAGCCACGGAAGCTTATCACTCTGCGGGGGCGGTAGGAAAACGAGGGGTGTAGTAACGTTGCTGTGGTCAAGGGGCATGGGTTGCATCACCTCCGGAAGGGAGAGCGCGCCGACATTCTGTCCCTATCAGCGATATTTTAGCGCGGTCGTGCCCGAAGCGGGCTAGCGCAGACTCCAACCGGCGGGTGCCAGCCGGCCCGCTTAGTACCTTGACCTCCGGCAGACTTTGCCCAGTGCAACCCCGCTTTGAGGCAAAACCTGACCCCCATTCACTCCCGAGCGGCGACGCCGCCTGCCGAAAGAGCAGCTAAGTTCTGGCTCCACAACGACTTCTTTTTCCGCTTCTGTAATTGAAGTTTGGCCGACCCGCTGCAAGGTTCTTTGACGGAGAGAAAAAACATGGACAGCGGCTTCTACGCGGCATTCACGGGGTTGGTGGCGGGCACACAGGCGTTGGACCTGGCGGCTAACAACCTGGCGAACATCAGCACGACGGGCTACAAGTCACAACGAGAGTTCTACAAGTCACTCACTGCGAGTCTCGGCAATTCGAGCCAGAGGCCCTTGAGTTCGTTGAACCAGGCGATCAACAACTACGGTGTGCTGGGCGGCGCTGCGGTCGATACGCAGCCCGGAATGCTCGAGCGTACCGGCAATGACCTCGACGTGGCCATGGAAGGCTCCGGATTCTTCGTCGTCCAAACCAAGGCAGGGCTAAAGTACACTCGCAACGGGAACTTCCAGGTTAACACGGACGGGCAGGTCGAGACGACGCGGGGGGATCCCGTTTTGGATGACCAAAACCGTCCGCTCGAGGTTCCCAGCGGTCCCATATCTATCGGCCCTGACGGGACCATCTCCTCCCAGGGTGCGGTAGTCGGACGCTTCCAGACCGTTGACTTTGCGCCGGGCACGGCCTTGGATCCGGAAGGCAATTCGATGTACACCGCCCCGAAGGGGACGCCTACACCCGCAACTGACCCGCGGGTCCGCCAGGGGATGCTCGAGGCGTCCAATATGAGCCCGATCACCGGCACCGTCGGCTTGATCATGATTCAGCGGCAGACTCAGCTTCTCCAGCAGGCGCTTACGATATTCCATAACGAGTTCAATAAGAGCGCTGCGGAGGATTTGCCGCACGTTTCATAAATTGGTTAGTAGGGGCGGTTCGCGAACCGCCCCTGCGCTGCTTACGGAATGGTCCCGACAAGGAGAGAGCAATGTTCCGAGCCCTATACACCGCCGCGAGCGGCATGATCGCTCAACAATACAACCTCGACAACGTGGCGAACAATCTGGCCAACGCCAGCACCGCAGGTTTCAGAGGCCGCAGGCTGCAATTTGAGGACCTTCTGTATCAGGACCTCGTAGCGCCCGGGGCGGCCGCCACGCAACAAACGAGTTTCTCATCCGGGCTCCAGATTGGATTGGGATCACGCACCGCCACATCTGAAGTCCTTCAGACTCAAGGGGACGCGACCAGCACGGGGAACCCGCTCGACCTGATGATTCAGGGCCAGGGGTTCTTCCAGGTGAAACAACCCGATGGACAAATCGCCTATACGCGTTCCGGCGCCTTTCAGTTGGACCAGCAAGGCAACGTCGTGACTGCGGACGGCAATCCCGTGCAGCCCTCGATTACCATCCCCTCTAACGCCCAAACCATCACCATTGGCTCGGATGGTACGGTTTCCGTTACCCTGCCGGGTCAACAGCAGTCGCAGCAAGTCGGCACCATTCAACTGGCCACATTTCCCAACCCCGGCGGCCTGCAGAGCGTCGGCCAGAACTTGTTAACGGCGACCACCGCTTCGGGCGAACCCGTGGTGGGCAGTCCAGGCGGCGCCGAGGGCTTAGGCACCCTCCAGCAAGGCATGCTCGAGCAATCCAACATCGATGTGGTGCAGGAGTTTGTGCAGATGATCCTTACCCAACGAGCGTATGAAGCCAACTCCAGGGTGGTGGAAGCGGCCAATGGCATGTTCGAGAACCTGAACAATATAAACCGGTAGAAGAACAGCAGTCAGGACTCAGGAGTCAGGAGTCAGAAGGCTTGGTACCACGAGTTGTGAGATGAGAAAGAACGGTTGTTGCCGACATTCAATCTATGATTCCCGGCCTTCAGGGTCGCAGCGCAAATCTTGTTTTACGGACCTCTGGTTAAGGGTTCCCGGGTTTGCCTCTCGGCTCGCGGTTTCAGTTATGGCGTTTCTTTTCCTCCCTTCGACCCTCGACGCAGCGGGCTCTATTCAGCCTCGCGTTCGCATTCCGAAATACGCTGAGGTGCAGGGTGAGACAATTAGACTCTCAGATCTGCTTCCGCCGGACGCTCCGGCCGAATTGGACGAGATAGGCGCCCGGATTATTCTGGGAAACGCCCCGCTTCCGGCCAGCCAGCGGGTGATTTCCAGAGAACAAATCGAGTTGCGACTGCGCGAGTTTCCTTCTATTCGTGAACAGCTCGATCTCCCCGAGCGGCTGACAGTTTCCTGCAAGAAACGCCGGCTTTCATCTGATGAGATCTGGTCGGCCATCCAGACCTTCCTTGCTGCGGACGGACTAAGCGCTCCGCGGACGACACTCGAGAATTCGCTCGGCCGTCAGGCGCCGGTGTTTGTGACCAGGCAGGATTCCGGGCTCGTAGTCAAGCGCATGGAGGCTGATCGAGTCCGGCGGCAGGTTCGCTTTTTGATGTGGACTTCGAGCGAGCCGCAGGTCTTGCCGTTTTACGTAACCGTTGACGAACCGGCCAAAAGCGCGGATTCGGAGTCGTCGAACCAGGTTGAAACCGGCCCACGAGCCAATCTTGCGGACAATCCGGAGAGAATTCGGAAGGCAGCGGGGCAGAGTTTTGCGGCCTTGTTCGAGGGCAACCGGCCCGGCGCGCCCGCGTACAAAGCCGCGCCGCCATCACGGGCAACGCCCCCGGAGAGCATTCTGGTCAGCAAGGGCAAGCCGGCAAAACTGGTGGTCGAAACGGAGACGTTGCGCATGACGGTGCTGGTTACTCCGCTTGAATCCGGTGCTAAAGGTCAGCAAATTCGCGTCAAGAACTTGGACACGCAGCGTGTGTTCAAGGCGGATGTGGTCGGCGAGGACCTCCTCGGAGCCGCGCTGGCAAGAGAGTAAGGAGGAACGATATTATGTGGGTGACTACACGCCAGGGTTACGAGTGCCTCCTCTTGACGCTTCTCGTCGCGGTCGGCGCAGGGGCGTCTCAGAATAAAAAAGAGAAAAGCGTCAATGACGCGGCGGCGGAAAGTCTGGCCCAGTACACCCAGCGGGTTCGAGCAACCGCGACCTCCAACTCCGCGCTCGGAAGCCTCTGGGTTCCCCAGGGACGTTTTTGCAATTTGCCATCCGACGATAAAGCCAGAAACGTCAACGACTCGATCATCATCAACGTCGTGGAGCAGACGACGGCCGAGGGAGATACGAGCGTCAAGTCCGCCCGGACGTTTACCGCCAGTTCCAGCATCAGCGCCCTCGGGGGCCTGGTGAAGGCAAACAATGGGCTCCAGAATATCTTCTCCCCTCAGTCCTCGCAAGCGCTCAATGGCGCTGCACAAACAAGTTCGGATTCGAGCTTCAGCACTAGCTTAGCGGCCCAGGTGGTTAGCGTTCTCGCCAATGGATACCTGGTCATCGAAGCCGTTCGGCATATGGACATGAATAACCAGCGTCAGACGCTCCTCGTCCATGGAGTGGTTCGGCCAAGTGATATCGCGGTGGATAATTCGGTCTATTCGTACCAGATTTTCAATCTGGAGGTTCAATTAATAGGAAAGGGAGTGCTCAGTGACGGCGTAAGACCGCCGAATAAGATCGTTAATGCGATTCTAAAGGTGGTCGGATTTTGAGGTTCGGCGCCACTCAGGCGGAGCGGAGAACTATGATCTGGACGACTACGGTGTTCGTGATAGTCCGTTGGAATCAGGCAACTGGAGATGGGATATGAAATTCTGTCGTTACTTGCTGGTGATGAGTTGGCTGCTGACCGGAGGGCAACTCGTTGCCTCGAGCCGGGATGCGGTGCTTCGGCCCGTGCGCATTCAAGACATTACAACGGTCGAAGGGGTGCGCGAGAATTCTCTGATCGGTTACGGAATGGTGGTGGGGTTGAACAACAGCGGCGACCGGCAGCAAACCCTGTTTCCCGCGCAGACCCTCGTGAATATCCTGCGGAAAATGGGAGTCCAGTTGTCGGGGTCATTGTCTTCGATGCAGGTGCGCAACGTTGCTGCGGTGTTCATTACCGCCAGTTTGCCGCCATTTTCAAGCCCTGGGACTCGGATCGATGTGGATGTGTCGTCGGTCGGCGACGCCAAGAGCCTGGAAGGCGGAGTCTTGCTGCTCAGCCCGCTCTATGGAGCGGACGGCCAACCCTATGCTACCGCCCAGGGCTCGGTGGTGCTAGGGGGCTACACGGCGGGCACGCGCGCGAACTCCGTGCAAGTGAACCACCCCACGGCGGGCCGCGTGCTCAGCGGCGGACTGGTGGAACGTGATACCTCTGTCGATTTGGGCAAACTGGCCCAAGTGGCGCTGGTGCTCCGCAACTACGATTTCGCGACCAGCTTGAAAGTCGCAGAAGCCATCAATGGCCGATTCGGGCAGGACTTCGCGCGCGCTGTGGATGGCCGCCGGGTGGAAATCAAGCTGCCCGAGACGAACCGGGAAAGCGTGTCGCGTTTTCTGGCGCAGATGGAAGAATTGACTGTCGGCGTCCAGGAACCTGCCAAGGTCGTCGTGAACGAGCGAACGGGAACGATTGTGCTGGGACAACACGTGAGCTTGAGTGCCTGCTCGATACTCCACGGCAATCTGGCAATTGAAATCACCACCCAGTACCAGGTTTCCCAACCCGAGGCGTTGTCCCAAGGACAGACTGCCGTTGTCCCCCAGACTACCGTGCACGCCAAGGAGAGTCCCGTCAACCGCGTGGAGCTGCGCGAGGGCGCGACCGTGCAAGAGTTGATCAGCGGGCTGCAAGGCATAGGGGCGACGGCGCGAGACATTGTGGCCATCCTGGAAGCCATTAAAGCCGCCGGCGCTCTCGAAGCCGAACTCGAGGTGATCTGATGATAACTAATTCCAGTTTGCACTCAGGCGGGACACCGGCCTTACCGCTCCAGGCAACTTCAGGTCCGGCTACAAACCCCTCGGGGGAACCCGGTCCAGGATCCCGGATGCAGAAACTAACCAAGGTAGCGAAGCAGTTCGAAGGGGTACTGCTCTCTTCGCTATTGCAAGAGGTCCAGAAAGGCACTCTGGACTCATCCGGCGGAGGTCTAGGCGCCGGCTCAGAAACCCTGCAGAGTCTCGGCACCGAGGCTGTCGCACAAGCTATTGCACAGAAAGGAGGATTGGGGATTGCAAAGATGATTGTGCGCCACTTTCATTATCTGGCAGATGATGGGTCGTAATTTGGAATCCCCAGCCCACGACCTGCCCTATGCTATCCGTGCGAGTCGTTAAAGTTCTTGGCCGTGCTGCCGATAAGGGGATTGAGATTAGAGGAGACTGAAAAATGAAGATTGATATGCCCCTCACATTCCCGCAGCAGGTCGAGCCACAGAGAGTTGGGACGACCGGCGCGTCGCCGAGCCAGAACCAGGAAGGAACGGCAGCGCTTTCTCCGGACCTCGCCCAGTTTTCAGTTGATGGCGGAAAAGTCCAACAACTGAAGAGCAACTTGGCGGCCGTGCCCGACGTAAGGCAGGACCGTGTTGCCGCGCTCCAACAGGCCATTGCCTCAGGAAGTTACAACGTGCCCGGCCAACAGATTGCGCAGGCAATGTCGTCCGACCTGCTGGGCGGAGAGTGATTCGGGGTCCGATATCGGGTGCTCGTAGTCTTGGATAACCTCAGGTGTGACAGGTTGCCAGGAGGCCGCCCCAATGGAAGAGATCTCGACCGCTCCCGTCCCTTTGTCCACTCGCGCTGAAGACCGCGAGCGGCCGCCGGCAAATGCAGCCCGCCGTCAACCGGAGAACCGTCGTCGAGTACCGAGTGGCGAGCCGGAAACGAATGGACAGGATGACGCGCCTGAGGACGGTGAGCCTGAACACCACCTGGATATTTCGGTCTAAGCGATGAAAAAGTCAGAAACCCGGATGTACGTTGAGCTCCTGAAGAGGCGCCTCGCCAGTCTGCGCCTGATGGCCAAAGAACTGCGCGACTGCAGGCAGTCGCTTGTCAGCATGGACCTCGAGTCGACGCGAGAGCACATTTCGTATCAACAGGGTCTGTGCTCCGAGATCCGCTTCTTGGATCACGAATTGCTGGCGCTGAAGAGCCAAATCGTAGGGGCTGCGGGACTCCAGTCGGACGGATTGGATGGTGCCGCGTTCGCTGGTCTCTTCGATAGTTCCTCTGCCCAGGAGTTGCGTCGCGTTACGGGCGAGCTTGCAGAAGTGCAGAAAAGTGTATGGCGGTTGAACCGCGTCTACGCCGGGCTGCTCCGGCGCTCCCGTCGCTCCATTAACGTCCTGATCAACGTGATGGCAAGCTACATGGGCACTTACTCTCCGTCGCCGCGCCACACGTGTTTATTCCCGAGACAGGCAGGAATCTGAGTCATGTCGACTCTCTTCGGCGCTCTTTCGATTGCGGTACGCTCTCTTTATGCACAAGAGGGCGCAATTGATACTACTTCCAACAACATCTCCAATGTCGATACGCCGGGATATTCTCGGGAAACTCCCATTCTGTCCGAGGCGCCCCCGCTCGACCTGGGACAGATTTCGATAGGCAATGGGGTGGACTTCAACGGGGTTCAAAGCATCCGCGACAACATTCTCGAGCTCCGAATTGACCAGGAAAGCCAGCAGCAGAACCAACTCACGTCGTACGTTAATTACATGAATCAGGTCCAGTCGCTCTTCAATGAGACGCAGGGTTCTGGGCTCAGCGACGCCATCAACTCATTCTTTAATAGTTTTCAGCAACTTGCTGATAATCCAACTGATCTCCCTACTCGCCAGGCCGTAATCTCGGCTGGACAGGATCTTGCCTCGGTTTTCCAGCAGACTGGGAAACAGCTGACCACCATCCAGCAAGGAGCCGACCAGGAAGTCGTCCAGACTGTCCAACAGATCAACGCCGACACCACGCAACTGGCCGACCTCAACCAGCAAGTCTCCGGCCTCCCGCCGAGCAGCGAGCAGGCCGATATGCTCGAGGACAATCAATACGAGGTGCTGAACAACCTTTCACAGCTCGTAGACGTTGCGGTTACGCACACCGGCAGTGGCGGCCTCACTGTCACCACCACCAACGGCACAGCGCTCGTCGCCGGCGGCCAGAGTTTTGCTCTGAGCACGGAAACGAATGCCAGCACGGGATTCCAGGATGTTTTCTCCCAAGGCTCGGATGTGACTTCGACCTTTACGGGAGGACAACTGGCGGGCTTGCTGGAGGCGCGCGACCAGTCCATCCCCTCTGTGACGGCAAGCGTCGATAATCTTGCTGCGGGTATCATAAACTCCGTCAACACACAAAGCCTCAAAGGATACGATTTGAACGCCGACAAAGGCGTGGACTTCTTTCAGCCCGTGGTCCAGCCGAGTCCAGGATCGAATGCCGGAGCGGCTGAGAATATGGCCGTCGCGATCACGGACCCCTCCCAGGTTGCCGCCAGTTCCGTCGCAGGCCCACAAGGCGAAGGGGACAACGCCAACGCCCTGGCTCTGGCGAACATACAAAACGAAGCGGTCGTCAACGGCCAAACGGCTACTGACTTCTACTCGGACCTGGTATCCACGGTCGGTAATGACGTTTCGACCGCCACCGATGAGCAGGAATCCGTAGGGTTGGTCCTGACCCAATTGCAAAACCAGCGTTCTAACACCTCCGGCGTTTCCTTGGATGAAGAGGCCTCAAACCTCATACTCTACCAGCGCGCGTACGAGGCCGCGGCGGAAGTTGTGTCCGCCGTCAATAGCCTCACAAACGACGTTATCCAGACGATCTGAAGGAGATGACGTGGGCATCCGCATCAACCCGAATCCGTGGACCGATCTGCTGACGGGGATCGCTCTCGACCAAAAACAGGAAAACCAAGCCATTCAAGAACTCTCCACAGGGAAGAAAGTGAATCAGCCGTCCGACGACCCCGAGGCGGTCGCGGGCTTGATCGTCAACAATGCCCAGACCAGCCGTGTGAACGCCTACCTGAGTAATATTTCGACCACTCAGGGCTCATTGCAGGAGGCAGACTCCACGCTCAATACTGTAGTGACGGCGCTCACGCAGGCAATTTCTCTGGGCACCGAGGGCGCCAATGGCACCTTGAACCAGACGGATAGGGATTCCGTGGCTCAGGAAGTGAACGGCATCCAGCAGCAGATCTTGGAATCTGCGAATCAGTCGTTTGAGGGCAATTACCTCTTCGCCGGAACGGCGGTTAATACAGCGCCTTTTGTGGCTAACTCTGCCTCTTCTTCGGGGGTCAGCTACGTGGGCAACTCCGGGGTGAACAGTGTGCAAATCGGCGATGGACAGACCGTTCCTGCGAACCTACCTGGCAACCAACTTTTCACTGCATCGGGTTCGGATGTATTCCAAGCTTTGACAGACCTGTCGAGCGCCCTCTCGAGCGGATCGAATATCCCCGCCGCAGAATCCGAAGTGCAGAACGCTTTCAATTACATTAACGCCCAGCGCTCGTTTTACGGCACCACACTCGATCGCCTCAATTCGGCCACCAGTTTCTTGAATCAGGAGAACACTCAACTGGCCCAGGAGCAAAACAACCTGGTGGGCGCTGACATGGCCACCGCTGCGACCGAACTCAGCCAGGCCGACGTTGCCCTGAATGCCGCCATGGCCGCAGGAGGGAAGATCTCTCAGACCAGCCTGCTCAACTACCTGACATAAGGTCGCG
>CAWIUZ010000037.1:0-4964 GCA_963838915.1 uncultured Acidobacteriota bacterium | reverse complement strand
AGATCATCATCCGGGGCACCCTAAGCGTTGGGCTAACGGAGGCGCTCGAAACGGCCGCGCACGAATTCTTCCATGTTTGGAACGTGAAGCGGCTGCGGCCTGCCGCGCTGGGGCCCTTTGACTACACGCACGAGGTTTACACGCCCTCACTCTGGCTTGCCGAGGGGGTGACCAGCTACGTCAGTTATCTTAGCCTATTGCGTGCGGGCCTGTGGACGCGGGAACAATTCCTGGGCCGGCTGTCGGATGAAATCCGCGCTTTCGAAGAAGAACCCGGCCGCACCCTGATGTCCGCGGAGAGTTCCAGCTTTCACGCCTGGTTCTACGACCGCGCGCCGCAAATGCAGGAAACCAATTTCGCAAACTCCACCATCTCCTATTACAACAAGGGCGCGCTCCTCGGCATGATGCTCGACCTGGAGATTCAGGCGCGGACACAGGGCGCAAAATCGCTCTTGGATGTGTTGTCGCGCCTCTACCATAAGTTTTACGAGGCGCCGCAAGCAACTTACTATGGCCCCGGGCGCGGTTACGAGGAGCGAGACGTATTGGATGCAGTAAACGAAATTGCGGGGAGCGACTACACCACGTTTTTCGATAACTACGTTCGCGGCACCGCGCCGCTGCCGTACAATGGCGAACTCGGCGCGGCTGGACTCGCGCTGCGGATGAGCGTCCCCGCAGGTTCCCCGCCCAGCATCGGAATAACCGGCGTACCCGAAAACCTCGGTGTCAGGATTTTCGCCGTTCGGCCCGGCGGAGCGGCCGACCGTGCCGGGCTAGGCCGCGACGACCTGCTGGTTGCCGTCGATAACCAGTCGCTCGCGACCGAGGATTTTGATACACGCCTGAGAGCTTATCTGCCCGGGGCGAGCGTTCCGTTCACGGTCGATCGGCAAGGGCGGCGGGAAATCATCAGTGTGACTCTTGACCCGCCTGTGCCGAGTTCGTATGTGATTCAGGACCTGCCGGGCGCGACGCCGCAACAAATTGCCACCCGGAACCATTGGCTGGGCGGTGGAAAATAGAAACTGGAAACTGGAAAATAGAAACTGGAAATGAAACCTCGTCTCCTGAGTCAGAAGTTCGTTGAACAATTCAGCCCGTCAGCTGACGGGCGGCAGCCAGTAGCCCACCGCGTAAGCCGTGGGTCAGCTAATCATCCCTCACCCCCGTCCCCTCTCCCGCGCGGGCGGGAGAGGGGCGCCGAAGGCGGGGTGAGGGCCAGCCAACCCAGGGCTCACGCCCTGGGCTACTGTCTTTCGCCCCGTCCGGGGCTCAAAGAAACGGGCGCGGATGAGAACGACTCATTCAACGCACACCTGACTCACGACACTAGAAACACTCAACCTGTCATTCTGAGCGCAACGAAGAATCCCCGCAGTTCAGGTATTCACCAAATTCAAAGATCCTCAGAGAACTACCTGAGTAAGGATCAAACTGCCGTGATTCTTCGCTTCGCTCAGAATGACAAGCCACTTCAGAAGACAGCGGACAAGCTCGCGAATTTCCACTTTCCATTTTCTATTTTCCAGTTTCCGCTTTCCAGGAGTTTCCATCTTCTCCCTTTCTGCGTTCTGCTTTCTGCCTTCTGCTTTCTTGCTCCCGCGCGCGCCGCCGATCCCGGCAGTGCCAAAGCGTTGATCCAAGCCGGGCACTGGAAGCGGGCGCGGGCAATAGTGGAGCCGCGCGCGGCCGCCAATCCACGGGATGCGCAGGCGGCCTGGCTGCTCTCGCGCATCAAGCTGGCCTTCGGGGATTTGGACGGCGCGCTCGTCCCCGCACAGCAGGCGGTCGAGCTCGAAGACGGGAACTCCGATTACCATTTACAACTGGCGGAGGTGTATGGGGAGATGGCGGCGCGAGCCAGCATGTTTGCCGCGGCCGGTCTGGCCCGGAAATTCAAAGGCGAATTGGATGTCTCCCTGGCTCGCAATCCTAAAAACCTGGAAGCGCTGGATGCTTTGATGCAGTATAGCTATCAGGCGCCTGGACTCATGGGTGGGGACAAGGGCAAGGCCCGCTCCATTGCTGATCAACTCGTGCGACTCAGCCCTGTCGACGGTTACTTAGCGCAGGCTGAGTTGGCAGGGGAAGCGAAGGACCAAGCCAAGGTTGAAGAGAGTCTACGCCAGGCCGTCCAGGCGGATCCGAAAAACTACGAGGCGCAGACGGCGCTCGCAGGTTTTTACACCAACCTCTCTCGAAGGAACACTGACGAGGCAGAGAAGCACGCGCGCGAAGCGCTTCGGCTCGAGCCAGGCCGTGCGAAGGCGTATTCGATCCTGGCGACGGTTCTGGCTCTCGAGCGCCGATGGAATGAGCTGGAAGCCATTCTCTCCGCCTCCGAAAAAGCCGTCCCGGACGACCTTGCCCCTTACTTCAAATCCACAAACGCTTTGCTGGAAGCTGGCGTCGAACTCCAACGCGGTGAGGCATACGTGCGGAAATACCTGGGGCAGGAACCGGAGGGTGAGGAGCCGGACCGGGCTCATGCCCACAGGCTTTTGGGGCTGATACTGGAAAAGCAGGGCCGTAGGGCGGATGCCGTTTCCGAACTCGAGGCCGCCGTCGAGATGAATCCCCGCTTCAAAGAGGCGAAAGAAGATCTGAAGAGAGTCAAGGCCGGGTCGCGATGAGGGTCGCAGCGCGACACCACCCCCTGCCCCCAGAGGCGCCAGAATAAGCCCGTGGCCCCACACCAAGCCGCATCAGCGGCGCAAGAATGTGGCCCACGGCGTCAGCCGTGGGATGACTGCACACAGAGAGCACGCTGAGCCACGTAGTGGCGACAGAAGATCTGCGATGATGAAGACCTCTCTGTCGCCCCTCCCGGGGCTTTTCTGGCGCATCGGTCCTGCTTTCTCCCCACGGCTGTCGCCGTGGGCCACATTCTTGCGCCCGCCCCGGCGGGCTCCGAAACCCGCTCGAACCTATTCTAGCGCCTACGCCTCTGCCCCCTCATCTTTGAGGAGGGGGCAGGGGGTGGTGATGCCGTGTTACCCGGTCTTTGCACGGCGCCGGAAATAGATAATCAGCGTCACTAAGGCCAGCACCGCAACCAGGCTCAGCGTCACGCGATGGAGGTCTTTGACGACGTGAGCCAGGTTATCCCAGTTGTCTCCGAGCAGAAAACCCACGAAACCGATGGCCGTGGCCCAAATCACCGCTCCCGTGAAATTGAAGAGTAAGAAACGGGCGTAAGGCATCTTGAAAAGCCCGGCCAACGGTCCTGCGAAAACCCTCAGCCCGGTGATGAATCGGCCTGTGAACACCGCCCAGTGCCCGTGTTTTAGAAAAAGCGACCTGGAATACTCAAACCGGCGCGCCACGAATTTGAAGCGCAAAATGTAGCGATCGAAAAAGGGGTTGCCTCCGTAACGGCCCAGCGCGTAGCCGAGGCTGTCGCCGAGCGTGGCACCAGCAATCGCTATCGCAATCGCCCATTCCAGTCGAAGTTCCCCTTGGTAAGCAAGGAATCCCGCAAACAGCAGAACGGTTTCGCCGGGCAGAGGCAGGCCGCCGTTTTCGAGCATGACGCCGATGAAGACCACCCAGTAGCCGTACCGGGCGAAGAAATCCGTCAAAGTCTGGAAAAGTGATTGAATCACGGGCCATAGAATTATGCACCAAGGCAGAGTGTTTGGCGAATTGCGCCATGGCAGGGTGGGCAACAAGGGCATCTGTCATGCTGAGCCCGTTCGCTTCGCTCAGGATCACAGCCCGTTTGAAAGTCTCATCCCCCTGGTCAACTGCTACCTGCCCGTGAAGCGACGTGTTAAACTTATAAAGAATGCGAGAACCATTCCTCGAGAGAATTGAGAACCGCGCTCTGGTCTGCGACGGAGCGATGGGGACAATGCTCTACGCAAAAGGTATCTCTTCGGCCCGCTGTTTCGATGAGTTGAACCTGAGCTCGCCGCAACTCGTCAAGGAGGTCCACCTCGCCTATGCCAAGGTTGGGGCGGAGATCCTTGAGACCAACACCTTTGGGGCCACGCGGCGGCGCCTGGAAAAATACAATCAGGGCGAGAAGGTGCGTGAAATCAATCTGGCCGGAGCGCGATTGGCGCGCGAGGTGGCAGGGGATACTCTCTATGTCGCCGGCTCCGTGGGGCCGTTGGGGGTCCGCCTGGAGCCGCTGGGACCGACTTCACTCGAGGAAGCCAGGGCGGCGTTCCGCGAGCAGATCGCGACTCTGGCAGAGGGCGGCGTGGACCTGATCGTGGTGGAAACCATGAGTGATCCGAACGAAGCCCACCAGGCCTTGCTGGCCGCACGCGACGTGTGCTCCCTGCCGGTGGTCGTACAGATGACCGTGCAGGAAGACGGCAGCACGTCCAGCGGGGCGTTGCCGGAGGAGTTCGGCCGCAAACTCGACGAGTGGGGCGCCGACGTCATCGGGCAGTGGCATGAAAAGGCACTGCGCGCCGTGCGGCCTGGCATTACTTTCTTCACTTCCGCATTCGTCATCAACGAAACCGTATCTCTGCTCCAGGCGCGCGGGTTCTATTCCGCCGCAATCAGCTTTCTGCGCGAGGCCCGGCATAGTCAGGACGTTTCGATCATTTACCCGGATGCCGTAATGCAATCCGAGGGGTCGGGACCTGTGCTCCCGATGGGGACCCGCGGGGGCGAACGCCATCGATTGTGTCAGCTTCGCGGTGATGCGGAAGCTGTCGATTCGGAAAGCATTCACATTCGATGAACATTTCCGCACAGCAGGTTTCGAGATACTTCGTTAGCGGGGAGCGGGTCTGGAGACCCGCTGCAAGCCTGGAGGTGTTTTACCCCACGCGAAGTAGGCAGCGCCCAGGGCCGCGAGTGCCAGCGAAATCCACTGCGAGGTATTCAGCGGGCCGCCGAAGGGGTTGGGCTGTTCGTGGAAGCGCACGAACTCCACCAGGAAACGCACGGTGGAATACAGGATCAGGTACAAGCTGATGATCGCGCCGGGCGCATGC
>CAWIUZ010000036.1:0-18365 GCA_963838915.1 uncultured Acidobacteriota bacterium | reverse complement strand
ATCGCTCAGGGCAGGCTCTGAAGGTCGGCGCTACAGATCTACGGTTAGTCAGGAACGGCACAAGCGCTGCGTCTACTCGGCGACCGTTACTTTGGATCCCAGAGTGAAGCGACCCGCCTCGCGGCCGGCTTGTGCGGCCAATGCCAGGGTAACCATCTC
Organism: uncultured Acidobacteriota bacterium; assembly: GCA_963838915.1. GTDB lineage: Bacteria > Acidobacteriota > Terriglobia > UBA7540 > UBA7540 > CAVROP01. The sequence continues at coordinate 18,206 of CAWIUZ010000036.1, read as the reverse complement.
CACAGGAAGAATCTCGAAAATCGGCAACACGCTCTGGCGCGCCTGCGGAATACGCAGGGAAGCGAGTCCTGCACTCGGCCCAATCAATTCCGCTCTGCCGCCGTTCTGGCGGATGTCCCCGACCAATCTTACGTTCAATTCAATGGTTTTCTCGTCTCCTTCGAAAACCAGAACGAAAGTTTCCTGACTCAGCATCTCGAATGGCCCATGCCGGAGTGCCGCACAGCTCATTCCTTCGGAGTGACGGTGGGTCGACTCTTTGATGATGAGTCCGCCGGTCCCGGCAGCAGCAAGCGATCCGCCTCTACCGACCAGAAAGAGGTCTCGAGTTCCTTCCAAGCAAGCGGCGAGTTCGAACACGTGGTCGCGCCAGGATGCCAGGTAGCGCCGAACGATAGGAACTGCCTGCGCGAGTTCGGCGGCAGACTCAACGAGATCCGCATTCGTGAGAAGAGATCCCAACTGATCGAGCGCCGCTAGAGCTGTCACATAAGTTTTGCAGGAAACCGAGAATTCCTTTCCTGCGTTCGTCAAGAAAACACTGTCTGCCTGCAAGGCTAGGGGGCTGTCGGCCGTGTTGGTCACGCCGATCAGTGCGAAACGGCGGGCGTTTACGTTCAGAAGGCGAACGATCTCGGCACTCCGCCCGGATTGCGAGACTGCAATGATCACGCTCCTTTCGTCCAATAGGCTTGGGAAATAGTACAGCAGTTCCGAAGTTTCAAGCATCACGGTGGTAAGGCCGAAGGCGGTAAGCCGCGCGTGCAGCGGGTGGAGAGCATAGAAAGACGAGCCCATCCCCGTCAGGACAACCCTTTGTATTTCTTCCTTGTCTAAACGGCGGAGAATCGGCGCTAAGCTGCTGGGTACGCTGAAATGTTGGAGTGTCGCCTCGAGCGCCCGGGGCTGGTCCAGGATGTCGCGGACGTAGTCGTTGTCGATTATATTGTACTTATTATTATTCGACGTCATAGACTCTCCAAATGAGTACGACCGCGACCCCCTCACCCGGCCCGCCCCGGCTGGTGAAAACGCCGGCTGCTGTCCACCCTCTCCCCCAAGGGGGAGAGGGCACCAATCTAAGCGGGGCTGGCGGCCCGTGTGGGTGCCCCTAAGGTCCAAAACGGTGGTGCCAAACCTGGGCCGCGCCAATCAAGGCCACGTCAGGGCCCAAGGACGCGAGTGAAATCTCCACACGCTCGAAGGGGACGAGACGGCAATTCTCGCGGATAACCTGGCGAATGCGATCGAGAAACAAGTCCGCACTTTTCATCACTCCGCCGCCCAGCACGATGGCGTCCGGGGTAAACACACTGACGATATTGGCGAGGCCGACGCCCAGGTAATATCCCGCGCGCTCGACCGCACGCCGGGCCCATTCGTCGCCCTCAACGGCGCGCGCACAGATCAGCTTGGCGCTCACCTCGTTGCGGCCGTAACCTGCCGGAGCGTTAGCCTGGATCCAGTCCACCATTGCAGGTCCGCTGGCCAGGCTCTCCCAGCAGCCTCGAGCGCCGCAAGAGCAAGACGGACCCGCGGGTTCGACAACATGGTGTCCGATCTCGGGATGGCAGCCTCCGGCCCCGCGATAGACCTTACCTTCTAATATCACACTGGCGCCGATTCCGGTGCTGATGGTCACATAGACCAGGCGGGCTTTTCCCTTGCCGGCTCCCCACACTGCTTCGCCGAGACCCGCTGCGTCTGCATCGTTTTCCATCGCCGCCGTCACACCGAATTTCGCTGACAGTGTCTCAGCCGGGTTGCCACCCTCCCATCCCGGCAATAGATTGACATTGCCTAACGCACCCGACACCGGGTCCACTGGCCCTGTGCACCCAATCCCAATTCCCTCTAGTTTAACGTACGTTCTGTCGACGCATTGAGTGAGCATTTCGGCCACACGCTGCATCGCGTCGACGAAACCCCGGGGCACGTCGGTGGGGCACTCCGCCTTGGCCAAGACGCGTCCTTCCTCGTCCACGACCCCTGCGGCTATTTTGGTGCCGCCGATGTCAACGGCGCCGATCATGGGAACTCCCTTCGCTCGAGCCGAACGACCCCCTCACCCGGCCCGCTCCAACATCACGCGGCCCTGTGTAGCGCTGACCTTCAGGTCAGCACGCCATATGCCGACCTGAAGGTCGGCGCTACTTCCACGCGAAAACCGCCGCGCCGTACGGCTGCAAATCCAATTCCCACCGCGAGCCCTGAAACGGCACTGGCTGTTCTCCGTCAGACGTCAGTCGCCGGACGGACTTCAATGGTTCCGCAGCAGTTATCGATACATGCTCGGCCTTTCCGTGGTGATTGACAACGATAACATAACCATAGCCCCGCGCGTCCAGCGACACTGCCTCTACGGAGGGCTGATCGGTGCGGAAGCGGGGCTTGATTCCCGCCCAATCGCGAAACGCCTGATAAATCCGGAAGGTATGTTCGTCTTTGTCGAAGGCCGCAGGGAGGTTGGCCAAATAGCTTTCCAGCGGGTAGGCGCAGAGCAGGGTTGCGCCCTTGCCCAGGCGATTGGCGACGAGCGCCGGACGCCCGTCCTGGTCGACAGCAACCGTCGTGGCGCCGCGAACCTCGAGTGTCGCCGCCCACTGCCGGGGTCCGCCGCCGCTGGAATAATGGAAAGTGTCACCTGGTTTCAGGCCGCCCCAATCTGTCACGACTTTCAGGGTCACATCGTTAACGGGAGAATGATCCACCAATCGCGCGCCGAACAAGCTCTGCATTTCCGGAATTGCTGCGTCCCCACAAAGCGAAGCGTAAAGGGCTCCGCCGTTTTCGACATAGCTGCGCGCTTTTTCCCAGAAATCAGTGTGCACGTGAACCAGGAAATTGTCCGTGCTGGTCAAAGGCGAGGGCAGCAACAACAAGGGTCTCGATTGCCAATCCGAATACTCACGAGGAAAATCCGCCTTCAAGCCTGCCTGTCGCGCCAGGATGAACGCAGAGAGCCAACTCCCCGTCAACCAATCGTTCTCCGCCGACAAATCGGGCAGCTTCTGCCCGGCCACCGCGCCTCCTTCGTCGGTTGAGGTATAGGGAACAATCGCAGATCCCGTGAGCCCGAAGTGGGACTGGTCGCCGTAGGGCTTCGACCACTCATCAGGAACAATAATGCCGGCCGCGGCGGATGCCGGCTCGACGCCGTTAAGGTCCAGCCTGCCTACGGTTTTTTCGAACTCTTCGAACATTATTCCGGTGGCGCGCTCTTTCCCCTCCCAGGTCGTCAATCCGAATTGGGTTTCGTGCGGAGAGCGCAGATAAGGGACGAGGTGATACTGCCGGGGAGCGGCGTCGGTATAGCACCAGATCAGGAATCCGTTCGCGCCGGCCCCCAGCGCGGAGAAGAGATTTGCCCGAAGGTACGCGGCGATCTGCTCGGGTTCATACTGAGCCGAAGACGCTCCGATCTCTTGCACCATGGCCGGATGCCCGGCGCTTCCCGAAAGAGCCGTCTCGAGCGCCGCGGCGTACGTTCCTCGCGCGGAAAGCAGGGGATCGGGAAAAAGCTTTTGGGAGTAGATTGAATAAGGGTGCACACTGAAAAAGTCGACGTCGTCGCGGAGGTTGTCAGGACGGAAGGGACCACGCCCCACGTCCTCCATGCTGGTGCCCACGACGATCGGATGGAGAGAATCGTAACGGCGGATAGCCCCCCGCAGTAGACGGGTCCAGTTAATGGCCATGGAATCGGTCGTCTGATCGGATATCCAGAAGGGCGGCTCATCCGTCAGATCCCAGGCGAGAATCGCGGTTTCCTTGCCGTACCGGCGAGCAAATTCAGCTGCGAAGTCGGTCTCCAAGCGCAGCATGTATGGGTCGGACTGGGGATTACGACCCTGACGATACGGCACGTCCCAAAAGGCCTCGCCCACTTCGCCACCGATCAAGAGCATGGGATGGAGGTAAATGTGATAGCGATGGGCCAAGGAAACAAGAAAATCAAGTCGCTTGAATGCCTCCGGGTTAAAATCGCCCGGCCGCGGCTCGAACCATCCCCAGACCATATCGAGACGAATGGTGTTGAAGCCCAGTTCGTGCATGCGCGCGAAATCCGCCTCCACCGACTTCGGATCCCAGTCATAAGGCCATTCCATGGCAGCTTGGGCGGGAACCCAGTTGGCGCCGACCGGAATGAAGCGACGTCCGTCGCGCGAGAAGTAGTTGCCATCGAGCTGAACGGCGGGCAGGGGAGTTTCCTTCAGTTCCTGCTGCACAACCGGGTCCATCGTTGTGTTCTGTTCTCCCCGCGCTATGCCCGTGATTGGCGCCGTCCAGGCCAGACACAAAAGCGCCAATCCGCACCAGCGCCACAAGACACGATGAGGGACGCGGCAGACGTGGGTTGTCCGAAACATGGGTAACAAGTCTCCTCGGGGGCGTTCTGTTGCGCAGAAATGGTACTCTTTTTCGCTTCGATACGCACCTTTTCTCCACCGAGAGGACCGCGTATTGATTCTGTGCAACTTGCTCGCTATGCCATACGAAGAAGTGGTAAAGTCTGAAGCTGCGGCGTCGGCCCGCCGGTGCGAAATCGCCAAGGGGCGGCGCGAAGCCGCGTCAACAATCATGGAACGGCGGCTGGGAGCCGCCCATACATCAAGGAGGATTCATATGAATCGTCGAGAATTCATGGGGACCGGCGCAGGGGTTGCGGCGCTGGGGTCGGCGGTGAAGACCACGCTGCTTTCGCCGCGCCCGCTCGGGGCCGCGCCGCGCGCTGTTCCGCCCAGCGACCGCGTCCGCTTCGCATCCATCGGAACCGGGGTGGAAGGTTGCACCATCCTGCAGGCGGCGCTGAACTGCCCAGGCACGGAGGTTGTCGCCGCCTGCGATCTTTATGACGGCCGTCTGACCGCCGCCAAAGAATATTCCAAGAAAGAGATCTTCACCACCAAGGACTATCGCGCCATCCTGGATCGCAGCGACGTGGACGCCGTGCTGGTGGCCACGCCCGACCATTGGCATGCCAGGATAGTGAAAGACGCCTGCGCGGCGGGCAAAGACGTTTATTGCGAAAAACCGATGTCTCACACGGTGGACCAGGCCTTCGCCATGATCGACGCTATGCAGAAACACAACCGCATTGTGCAGGTCGGCAGCCAGTGCCGAAGTTCCATCGTCTTTGCGAAGGCAAAGGAGATCTTCGATAGCGGCGTGCTGGGGCAGGTGACTGCCGTTGAGGCTTGCCTGGATCGCAACGACGCGAGCGGCGCCTGGGTCTACCCCATTCCGCCCGATGCCAGCGAGCAGACCATTGATTGGGAGCGCTTCTTGGGCGACGCGCCCAAACGGCCTTTCGATCCGATTCGTTTCTTCCGTTGGCGCTGCTTCCGGGATTACGGCGAAGGCTTGCCTGGAGACCTCTATGTGCACATGCTGACGGGAATCCACTTCATCGCCGGAATCACCGCGCCGCCGTTGCGCGCCGCCAGCATGGGAGGCATTCTGCGCTGGACCGAAAACCGCGAGGCGCCGGATCTGATTTGGACGATGTATGAATATCCCAACTTCCGCCTTGCCATGCGCTGCAACCTGAATAACGAATCCCCGTATGTGGTGCGTTACTTCGGCACCAAGGGGACGCTGGAACTCAGGAACGACGTCCTCACCGTCACGCCCCAGAACACGGAGCCGCAACCGGAAGGTTATTCGATTCTGGGTTGGCCGGAAAAACTGCGCGCGCAATATTTGGAGGAGTGGCACAAGGAACATCCGGGAACCTTGCCCGGCAAATACAAGCTGATCCAATCCGCGGAAAGCTTCCAGGCTCCTCCCGACTACGATTACCAAGTCGACCACATGAACAACTTCATGGAGTCGGTGCGCACGCGGCAGCCTTCTGTCGAGGATGCGGTGTACGGGAAGAACACCGCCATTGCCTGCCACATGGCGAATCATTCTTATTTCGACAAGACGATCGCCGTGTGGGACGAAAGCGGGCGTAAGATTCAGTCGTTGTGATGGAGTTAGGGCTGCAGCAGCTTTGGAGTGCGGCAGCTTGCTGCCGCTTTTGTTCGTCGCGAGCTTGCTCGCGGCAGGTGATGGTTGGCGCTTCCTGAGTTCGCTCACGGCTTGCCCTGTGTTGCGCGGAGACGCCGGCCAGCAAGTTGGCCTTACAGAAAGCGGCAGCAAGCTGCCGCACTCCAAAGCTTCGCAACGGAGGATCGTATTGTTCGGACGCCAGCGTACGCAGGCCTTAGCCGGACCAGCGCGTGCCGCGCAGGTCCTTCCAGAGACCGCGATCCTTGTAGCGCTCGGGGTAAAGTATCTTCGATCGCGGATCTTCGGCGGTGTCGAGTTGAAGGACCATCCATTTCGGATAAGGAATGCCCGGATCGGATGCGGCGTCGAGCAGGCGCACGTCATCTTCGGTAAGCTGAAGATCGACGGCGCGGATATTGTCGTCAAGGTGCTCGGGCTTGCGCGCTGCGATGATCACGCTGCTGATGGCGGGCCGGCCCAGCGTCCAGGCGATCGCCACGCGCGCCGGGCTGGCGCCATGGCGGGCGGCTACTTCCTTCAGTGTGTCCACCACACTATAGCCCATCTCTTTATCGAAAGGCACGAACTGGCCTGAGTCTCCAAAACGCGTGCCGCTGGGTGCGGGGTTGGCGCGAGTGTATTTGCCCGAAAGGAATCCTCCGGCAAGGGCGCTCCATACCAGGATGCCGATGTTGTAATACTCGGCGAAGGATTGGAACTCGTACTCGAGGCCCCGGCCCACAAGACTGTAGTACATCTGGGCGGTCACGTATTTCTCAAGTCCCAGGCGCTCCTGGAGCATTATTGCGGTGGCGGCCTGCCACGACATGAGATTCGAGAGCCCGATATAGCGGACTTTCCCCTGGCGCACCAGGTCGTCAAGCGTCCGCAGCGTCTCCTCGAGGGGCGTGTTGCTGTCCCATCCATGCACCTGGTACAGATCGATGTAATCGGTCTGAAGCCGCCGCAAGCTGTCCTCGATTTCGCGCAGGATATTCACGCGGGTCGCTCCGCTGCGGTTGAAATTCTCGCCCATGGGAAGTCGGACTTTGGTGGCCAGCACGATTTCCTTGCGGAGACCTTTCAACGCGTTGCCTACCAGGATTTCGCTCTCACCGAGGCTGTAAACGTCCGCAGTATCGATGAAGTTGATCCCGCTGTCTAAAGCCTGCTTCACCATACGCGTCGTCTCTTCCTGGCCGAGGTTGCCCAGGTTCATCTTGCTGCCGAACTGCATGGTGCCGAGCGCCACTTCGCTTACGATCAGCCCCGTGTTCCCAAGTTTTCTGTACTTCATGACGTGCCCTCCTTTTGCGAATCGTAGCGGTGCCCCTTGCGGGTGCCCTGTCGTAACGAGGTGGGCTCCAACACCCACCCCAGACCAGTATTAGATTACATGCAATGTGGATTTGTCCTATCATACCATGTCGCGATCAGACAGTTGGGTTGCCGTAGCGCTGACCTTCAGGTCAGCATCGCGAGTTCAGGAGGCCCTCTTATGATGCAACGAGTACACGCAATAATTCGGATGACGTGGTGGATCGGGATGATCGCAGTGGTCGCGTTCTCTCTGGGGGTTCCTGCTGCCCAGGCGCAAACTGGCGATTCTTTCGCGATCCCCGCTCTGCAGACCGTGCTCTATGGCGCAGCTTATTATCACGAGTACATGCCCTACGATCGGCTGGATAAGGACGTCGCACTGATGAAGGATGCCGGCCTCAACGTGGTGCGCATGGGGGAATCCACCTGGAGCTTGTGGGAACCCACCGACGGCCATTTCGAGTACGCGTGGATGGACCGAGTAGTCGAAGCCATGGGCAAAGCCGGAATCAAGGTCATCATGGGAACACCCACTTACTCGATTCCCACTTGGCTCTACCACGAGCACCCGGAAGTACTGGCGCGGCCGCTGGGCGGGGCAAAAACCTTTTACGGGATGCGGCAGAATATGGACACGGATAGCCCCATTTACCGCTTTTATGCTGAACGCGTGATTCGCAATCTTGTGGAACACTACAAGGAAAATCCTACGGTGATCGGGTGGCAACTCGACAACGAGACGTCCTCTTATGGCGCTTCGAATCGGGACGTTTATCTGGGTTTCCTGAACCACGTGCGCGATAAGTTCGGTGACACAGCAAGCTTGAATAAAGCGTGGTTCCTCAATTATTGGGGCGAGGACGTGAACGCCTGGGAAGACCTGCCCACGCGCGACAGCGCTCAGAGCACCGGCTACAAGCTCGAGTGGTCGCGCTGGTCCCAGATGCGGGTGAGTGACTTCCTCGCTTGGCAAGCCGCGCTGGTGCGCCAATACCGCCGCCCCGATCAATTCGTCACCACCGATTTTGCCGGCGCCTTGCACGCTGACGTGAACGAGCAGGCAATCGCGAACGTTCTGGACATCCCCGCCATCAACGTTTATCACGGCACTCAGGATCATTTCGACGGAGCGACCCAGTCCTTGAACGAAGACTTTGCCCGGTCATTGAAGGGATCGAATTTCCTGATTACGGAGACCAACGCGCAAACCACGGATTGGACCTCGGCATTCCAATATCCACCCTATGACGGCCAGTTGCGGGAAGATGTTTACACCCACCTTGCCAATGGCGCGAACATGGTCGAGTACTGGCACTGGGCATCGATTCCCGCCAATCAGGAGACCTACTGGAAGGGGGTCCTGTCGCACGATCTGGAACCCAACCGCGCTTATGCGGAAGTTTCGCGCACCGCGCACGAACTCGAGAAGATCGGGCCGCGCCTTGTCGACTTGAAGATCACAAACCCTGTTGCCATCTTGTGGAGCCGCGACTCTTTGAATGCGATTGAGTTCATGCCCTTCGCGGAGAGCGGACGGCACTGGGGGTCGTCCCCGTCTGAGGCGAACTATGTCTCACTTGTCCACCAAATCCACAAGGCTTTCTACGACCTGAACGTGGGCGTGGATTTTGTCTTTCCGGAGACTGGGGATTTCTCGCGCTATAAATTGCTGGTGGTCCCTGCCCTCTATATTGCCGATGATGCCCTGCTGAATCGCATCGCCGACTACGTGAAGAATGGCGGTCACGTGGTGATGACCTTTAAGAGTGGTTTTTGCAATGAGAATTCGGCCGTGCGCTGGGTGCGCGCGCCCGGGCCGCTGCGCGAGGCGGCGGGCTTCAGCTACCAGGAGTTTTCTAACCTCGAACGCCCTCTGGCCCTCAAAGGCGATCCATTCCACGCGGGCGACGCCAACCAGGTCAGCTACTGGGCTGAGTTTCTCATGCCGGAGCACGCCGAGGCGCGCGCCTCGTACGATCATCCGTTCTTGGGCCGCTGGCCGGCCATCACTGAAAATCACTATGGGTCGGGAACGCTGCTCTATGAGGGAACATATCTTTCCGACACGCTGCAAAAACGCGTGCTACTCGACGTGCTGAAAGAGATTGCCCTTGCCGGACCCGATCAGCAATTGCCCGCCTCCGTCTGGGTCAGGCACGGCGTGAACCGCCTCGGTAAGCGGCTGCACTATTACTTCAATTATTCCGGCGACACCAAATCGTTCGCTTATTCTTATGCGGCGGGGAAAGATCTCCTGTCGGGCAACGCTCTCGGCCATTCGCAATCGATTTCACTCAAACCGTGGGATGTGGCGATAGTGGAGGAACAGTAGGGGCGCTTTGCGCTGGCTGAGGATCCCTACCAGCGCTATGACCGGTTTCACGCAAAGGCGCAAAGAACGCAAAGCTCGCAAAGAAAAGCCACCGCTGCATCTGAGCGCCTCTTTGCGCCTTTGGCGTGAGCTGTTTTGAGTTACGTATTGTCCTGAGTCAGAAGTTCATCAAGAAAGTCTTTTTCATGCGGGTTGGTTTTCGCGAGCCCCGTCAGGGGCGGCATAGAGTAGCCCAGGGCGTAAGCCCTGGGCTGGATGGCCCTCACCCCGCCTTCGGCACCCCTCTCCCGCAAGACGGGAGAGGGGATGGGGGTGAGGGTGGGGTCTCGCGACCCACGGCTTGCGCCGTGGGCTACTCGCTGCCGCCCGCTCCGCGGGCTGATTCTTCAACGCACTTCTGACTCAGGACACTACCGTTCGATCGAGGGTATAGTCAGTTCTAATGGTCGGAATATCCGCAAAGGATAACTATATATGTCACACCGTGATTTGAAACTGTCCATTTCCGGGAACTCCTCGCGACGCAACTTCCTTAAAGGGGCCGCGGCTTTGGGGGTCGCTGTGCCCGCGCTTGCCGGGACGCAGCAAACCCAAGCGGGTTCAGGCCAACACAGGATTTTCGCCTACGTCGGGAGCTACAGTCGACCCCAAGGTCCCGATAATTCCATCGGGCGCGGGCAGGGAATCTACATTTTCGAAATGAATCCTGCGGATGGCGCTCTGGGTCAGCGCGAAATCATTCGGAGAGACACCAACCCGTCCTTCACGGCGCTCGACTCGTCGCGGAAGCACTTGTATTCGGTGGATTGGATTCCAGACTACCAGGGCACACACTCCGGTTCGGTGAGCGTTTATTCGGTTGATCGAGCCAGCGGTCACTTGACGTTGCTCAATACTGTCAGCTCCGAAGGGGCCAACCCCACGCATCTGAGCATTCACCCCTCCGGCAAGTACGTGCTGGTGGCGAGCTACTTCGGAGGAACGGTGGCCGTGCTGCCCATTCACGAGAACGGCGAACTAGGCCCCGCTACGGACGTCGTTCACGATCAAGGCACGGTTGGCCCCGAACGCGCCGCCAGCGCGCCTCCGGGAAGCTTTGCCATCAGCGGGCACGACCACCCGCACGCCCACATGGTCCTGCCGGACGCGGCGGGCCGCTTCGTTTTTGCGGCTGATCTGGGCTTGGACTGCATCTTCGTCTGGAAGTTCGACGCCGAGAAAGGGAAGCTCATCCCCAACAATCCTCCCTCAGTCGCACTGCCCGCGGGCGACGGACCGCGGCACTTTGCGTTTCATCCCAGTGGCCGCTGGTTCTATTCGTTGCAGGAAGAGGGATCCACGGTGGTCGCTTTCGAGTATGATCCAGACCACGGCAGGCTGACGGCGAAGCAGACGGTCTCCAGCCTTCCCAAGGGCTTCGCAGGCTCGAATTTTCCCGCTGAAGTCATGATCTCTCCCGACGGCAAATTCCTCTACGCTTCCAACCGCCTGCACGACAGCGTTGCCTGGTTTTCCATCGGCGCGACTGGAACTCTGGCGTATCGCGGCGAAGAATGGACTCGCGGCGATCATCCACGCGCTTTCAACTTCGATCCGACAGGGAATTTCTTTTACGTGTGCAACCAGTTCGCGGATGCTATTACGACCTTTCGTATTAACCGGACGACGGGAGCGCTCTCTTTTACGGGCCAATACACTCCCGTGGGCAGCCCGGCGTCTATTATTTTCCTTGCCTAACGCCCCGCAGAAAGGGTAGCGCGGACCCCCGATGTTGGGGTCCGCGGCTTGTCCATTGTTCGAGAAAGGCCGCGGACCCCAGAGTCGGGGGTCCGCGCTACGAGGACGCCGCTCGATGCGCGGCAATGGCGCGGGCGAGCTGCGGATTGCCGCCAACCAACGACTCGAGCTGTTTGACGATGTCCGGTGAAGGCATCGAGCGGAGCAGGGCGTCGACAGCCGCCTCTGTATGGGGCGACTGCTTCCTGATAAGCTCCAGTAAAAAGTCGGTCGCCGCCGCCTGCCGGGTCAGAGCGATGCTGGAAAGCAGGACGCCCAGAAACCAAGGATCGTGTTCCTGCAGGAAGCGATCGCGCAAGGTCGCGAAGGCCTCAGGAGAGCGATCGGCGGCGATGGCCAACGCTGCTTCCGCTGCGACATCGTCAGCGGTGGGGAGAAAGCGGCTGACCCAGGGCACAGCGGCGGTACCCTCGATGCGTAGGACGCCGTTGCAGCACGCGCCGAAGACTTCCGGTTCGTCCCCGCCCAGCACCGCCCTGAGGCGAAGCAGCAGCGCGGCGGAGGGCGAACCGACCGACGCTACAGCGCGGGCCGCTTCGGCGCGCACCGATTTTTCCTTGTCGGCGAAGAGTTCGAGGAGGTAATTCAGCAGCTGGGTTTCGGAGAGACTCTGGCAGGGGACGAGGGCCAACGCACATGTGGCTCTCAGAGTTGTGGCTGTATCGGACTGTCCTCCCCAGACGGGCTCGAGTTGAATGTGCCGCATACCGCGAAGATATACATCAGCCTCCTCGTACTCGAGCGCTGCCAGCGCCTTGCTTATCGCGTTCTTCGCCCAGCACTGCGGATCGCTCTTGAGAGGATTTGCGAAGAAACGGTCGAAGGCGGCGACCAGATCAGGGATTAGTTCAGTTAAGTGGAAGTCGCGGCTCAGATCGGCAGCCTTGGCCACCAGGTAATTGCTGCGTTGGGCGAGCGCCTTTCGCAACTGCTTGAGTGCCGCATCGCGCGGTTGGTGGCGCAGTTGTTCCAATGCGGCGAGTTGCTCCTCAAAGCGGCGCTTTCCAGTCATGTGTGGAAGTTTAACGCGGGAGAATCCATTTGTCCCCAACGAAGGCGCTGACCCGCCGCCTGTCATCCCGAGCCCTGCTCTTCGCAGGATTTGCAGCCATTGGCGTTAACCTGGTACCCGACCGATGGCAATGTAGTTCTGAATGGTAACCAGTGCAGGCCCGGAGGGCCGACAGAGAGTAGCCCATGGCGCAAGCCGTGGGATTGAAGATCACGCACAGCCAACTCAGCCCCGGAGGGGCGGCAGAGGCTCCTGCACGATGTCTGTCGCCCCATCCGGGGCTGTGAGTATCAACGGCATCGCGTCCCACGGCTCGCGCCGTGGGCTACTCTCTGCCGCCGCTCCGCGGCTCTCGAAAACCTCACACGCTAGTCGAGCGTTGTTCCAACCCTCAGGTCGCGCGAGGAGGCGCCGACGCTCACGGTGCGCTGGCTGACTGCCGTGACCCACTTGCCTTCCGCTGTTGACCAGTATTGCAACTGGCGGGGCGCCACGCGCAACGTGATAGTTCTTGTCTGGCCCGCCGGAACGAAGACGCGGTCGAAGGCGGCCAGGATGCGCACCGGAAATTGCACGTCGGCCGGGACGTCGCTTGACGCGCCCAGGTAAACCTGCGGGACTTCATCGCTATCGACTTGCCCTGTGTTTTGGACCGTGACCTCGACGAGCAAGCCGCCGTCTGAGGCATGAGTAACCTGGAGGCCGGAGTAAGCGAACCTGGTGTAGCTCAGGCCGTAGCCAAAGGGAAAGAGCGGCTCGAGTTGCCGCCGGTCAAACCAGCGATAACCCACATCGACTCCCTCGCTGAACGTGGTCTTCTGGTCCACGCCCTTCTTCGATCGCTCGGGATGTCCGACGCTGGAGGCCGCGTAGTCCTCCAGATGCCGCGCCCAGGTGACGGGCAGCCGGCCTGCGGGGCTCGTTTTGCCGAGCAGCAGATTGGCCGTAGCCCAACCGCCTTCGTCTCCCGGCCACCACATTTCGAGCACGCCCTTGACCTTGTCGATCCATGGCAGCGCCACAGGCTGGCTGGTGTTCAGCACCACCACGGTGTTGGGATTGACGGCGGCTACTTCCTCCACCAGTTCGTTCTGCTTCCCGGGCAGTCCAAAGACCGGGTTCAGCCGAGTCCATACGAAGACCACCGCAACCTTGGCGTGCCGCGCCGCAGCGACGGCTGCCTCGTGATCGGCCTTGCGCTGTTCCGGCGTATACCAGTTGAGTCGCACCTGGACCGGAGCGTTCGAGGTGTCGGGAGTGATCTTAACCTCGATGTCGTGCGCGCCTTCTGACAGGTCGATGGCACGGCGGACGTTATCCAAACCGTCAATTGTGGGCACGGCGTCGTCCTGATTGGCTTGCAGAATGTCGCCGTGTACGCCGCCCTGAAAAGCGCCCGTCGCCCCCGGCGGCTTGCCGTCGATGGAAATGTTCGCATTCGTGCCCAGGGCCTGCAGGCACATCCAGTAATTGCCTGCGTGCGGCACGCTCAGTGTGCCCTTCCAGGTCAGGGTTGAGTTCGGAGGCAGCATGTTACCGCCTTTGGCCGTGAAGCTAAGCTGAGCGTCCGTCTGAACTGACTTGCCCTCGGCGTTCAGGCGTTCCAAACCCGGCTTGCCATCGTGGCTAAGCGAGGCGCCCGGAACGGTCGAGCCGGTGAAGTTGTCGTCGACCGCGAATGCAATCTTGGAATTGCCGGAGATTTTCCGCATCGCCTCGAGCGGTCCCACCTCACGTTCGGGCAAGCCCACGGAGCGTTCCCCGCTTGTGCCGATGGCCATCACCTGCCGTGCACCGGGGCCGATCAGCGCAACCTGATCAAGGTCAGCGGCCTCGAGCGGCAGAATTCCGCCTTCGTTTTTAAGCAGCACTGCCGCGTCTTCACCAGTCTTCTGAATGATCTTCGCATTCGCGTCAATCGACTGCGCCGTGACTTCATGCTTTGATTGTCCGTCCAGGTAGCCGAATCTGGCGATCTCGTAGAGGACGTGTCCGGCAGCGCGCGTTATTGCCGCTTCGGTCACGGTGCCGTCCTTGAGCGCCTCGGGCATCTTTTTTGCATCGAGCTTCTTCCCGAAATCCGAAAAGTCGAAAGGAGGAGGCGCCGGTTCTTCAGGAAGGTGCCCTCCGAACATGGCATCAATCGTATCGCTGAACTGAGCCTGATCCGGCGGGGGCGGCTGGGAGTCAAAGAACGAAGGGATCGGAAAGCCTCCCGGCGCCGGCGGGCCGGGCATCTCCATGTCCAGCCCCGCGTTGATGAAGCTCACGCCGTGCGTGGCGCCCCAGTCAGAAGTGACGAAGCCCTTGAAGCCCAGTTCGTCGCGCAGGATCCGCATCAGCGACGACTCGTTGCCGCAGGCAAACGTTCCGTTCAGCCGATTGTACGAACACATCATCGACGCGACGCCGGCCCGCACGGCCGCTTCAAAGGGCGCGACGTAGATTTCGTGCAGGGCCTGGTCGTCGACCCAAACATTGGCGGCATCGGTGTCGTAACCAACATAGTGCTTCACCTGGGCCATCACGTGCTGCGATTGGATGCCGCGGATTTCCGCCGCCCCTATCTCGCCGGTCAGGAAGGGATCCTCGCCGAAGGTGTTGTAGCCGCGCCCGAACTCCAGGTCGCGATCGATGTTCACAAACGGCTGAAGCGCGACGTCAATGCCCAGGGCGCGCGCTTCGCGGCCGATCACCACCCCGTTCAGTTCCGCATCCTTCACGCTGAACGTGGCGGCTACGCCCATCGTCGCCGTCTCCGCCTGCGAAGGGTGCCGCGTGAGCACTCCGGGCGGTCCGTCGGCAAAGCGCAGCCCCGGAATGCCTAATCTCGGAATCCCAGCCAGATACCCGGCCTGGCCCTGGTAGACCTTAGGGTCCTCCCACGTTCCGTGGATCAACGTCAGTTTCTCCTCGAGCGTCATCTGGCTCAGCAGCTTGTCTACCCGCGCGTCGCCGGTGACCACCGGCGTTTGGTTTTGTGCCAACAATAAGCCCGCGCTCATCATGACCGCTCCGAGCGCGGCGAAAA
Source organism: uncultured Acidobacteriota bacterium (assembly GCA_963838915.1). GTDB lineage: Bacteria > Acidobacteriota > Terriglobia > UBA7540 > UBA7540 > CAVROP01. The sequence goes on along the minus strand of CAWIUZ010000036.1, from coordinate 2,717 downwards.
GGATAATTGCCTTAGTAAGTTTCTGAATTGGCTTCATTCCGGCCTCCCGGACCGCGCGTCGCGCAGCCCGCTGCATAAGGTTCCAGGGACAGGACGTCCCCGGAGTGAGTCACCGCCATGCGGGGCAGGATTATATATCAAATTTAAGGGTTGATCCTGATTTCAGCCGGTAGTGCACAAATGGTCATACACTACGTCCCTTTACAACCTGCCGATGGCGCTAGCCCCACCGGGGCGGTAAGCCTTCGGACCGGCATGGAACTTACGTACCATTGTGCAATATATCGAGTTAGAGCAGAATCAGGCTCATTTGGGAATCCGAGGAAGGAACGCGGAATGTTCGGCCGGTCAAAACGAGCCCCTTCAGCCATCGCGAGCCTAGGACTCTCTATTCTGATTGGAATCAGCGTAGCCCTGGCCGGTCCCAAGCCGAGGTCCGCCGAGAACTCCCTCCCCTTACTCCAAACGGTTCGCGAGGTCAGACAACTGACGCCCGAGCAGGCCGCCAGAGGTTATCCGGTACGAATACACGCCGTGGTCACCATTTATATGCATAAGGATAACCCAACCGGTCTTTTCGTTCAGGACGCAACGGGTGGAATCTATGTTGCAGTCGCCCCGGGCTTCGGTCCCTTCAAGCCTGGCCAGGTGGTCACGGTCGAGGGCATATCCGACCCGGGTTCGGCGCCCATGGTCAAGAACGCCAAGGTAACCTTCGAGCGGGATGGAGTGATCCCACCCGAGCGGCGGGTCCCAGTCGCGTGGGTGGCGCAAGACAAAGAAGACAGCCAATGGGTGGCAGTTGAAGGGTTAGTCCACTCGGTGGCGGTGGTTGACGGGGATCTGGTTATCAACATCGAGTCCGACGGGGTGCGCCTGCGCGGCAGGATCGAGGAGGGAAATTACCGTAACGTGCCGGCCTTGTATGGCGCTCGAGTCCTGCTGAAAGGAGTAGGTTCGTCGATTCAGAACGACCGGAGCCAGGTGATGGGATGCGAGCTTGTGATTCCCGGCGTGGCGGATGTAGTCGTGGAGCAAGCCCCACCTCTAGACCCATTTTCTGAAACTCTCGAGCCCATTGGAAGTCTGTCGCAAGCTGCCGTGCACTCAGCAGGCTCCTTGATCAGGGTAAAGGGAATCGTCGCCCTGCAACGAAGCGGGAACTCGTTGTTCATCACGGATGGCAAAGACAATCTGCTGGTACGGACTCACCAGGATACCGCTGTGAAACCTGGATCCGTGGTTGAGGTGGTCGGATTTCCAAGGTTCGGCGATTACTTGCCCTTGCTTGACGATGCCGTTTTCCGTCCAGTAGGCATGGCCTCCGCGCCGAAGCCAGAGGAAGTCAGTGCCGGCGATGCCGGTAGCGGCCTCCACGACGCCGAATTGATCTCTACTCAGGGCCGGTTGCTGGGAAGTTCGATCCAGGCGGGCGCTCCGGTGCTTACTTTGCAATCTGGAAGCACGACTTTCAACGCAGAACTCGCCGGGGGAGGTGATGAATTCAGGCCGTACGAAGCGGGCAGCGAACTGAAGGTGAAGGGCGTCTGCCTGGTGGAGAGTAACGAGAACCGCGATGCCACCGGGTTTCACATCCTGCTGGGGGGGCCCGGGGACGTTATCTTGCTAAAGACCCCGCCCTGGTGGACGGTGGGACGGCTGGCAGCGCTGCTCTCGGTGATGGCGCTGCTCATCCTTGCCACGGCCGGTTGGATTGGGTTGCTTCGCCGTCGAGTGGAGCGGCAAACGGGCGTGATTCGCTCCACGCTCGAGTCCACGGCCGACGGGATTCTCGTCGTGGCATCGAACGGGAGAATCGTTACCTGGAATAAGAAGTTTCAGGAACTTTGGCGGGTTCCTGACGAGATAATGTCTGCACGCGAAAACCAACCCCTGCTGGAGTTCATGATCGCTCAATTAAAGGCGCCCGACGAAGCCTGGAACAGGTTGAAGAATCTCAATGCGGATGCTCTTGTTAAAAGCGATCACTTTCTGGAGTTCTGCGATGGCAAAGTGTTTAAGCGGCACTCCGAGGCGTGGCTGGTAGGTGGCTCCCCGGCCGGACGAGTCTGGAGCTACCGGGACATCTCGGCTGAAATACAAGCGAACGGCGAACTGCAACGGGCGAAGGCGGCGGCTGACGCAGCCAACCAGGCCAAGAGCGAGTTCCTGGCCAACATGAGTCACGAGATTCGCACGCCCATGAACGGCGTGCTGGGCATGACGGAATTAGCGCTGGACACCGATCTGAGCGCCGAGCAGCGGGGATATCTGGAAATGGTCCAGACCTCCGCTTATAACCTGCTGACCGTCGTCAATGACATTCTGGATTTTTCCAAGATCGAGGCGGGCAAGCTGGAACTGGAGTGCATTGAATTCAAATTGCGCGGCAGCCTTGAACCGACCATCAAGACCCTGGCCGTACGCGCTCACCAGCAGGGCCTGGAGTTGAACTACCGCGTGGATCGCGATGTGCCCGAGAGTGTGGTGGGCGATCCCGGACGGCTGCGACAGGTCCTGATCAACTTGCTGGCCAATGCCTTGAAGTTTACCGAGACGGGCGAGGTCAACATCCGAGTCGCGCAGGAACGGGCGGAGCAGGATGGCACTTACTTGCACTTCAGCGTCCAGGACACCGGGATCGGGATCCCCAGCGATAAACAGGCCATGATTTTCGAGTCCTTCATCCAAGTCGACGGTTTCAGCAATACGTGGCG
>CAWIUZ010000035.1:0-4966 GCA_963838915.1 uncultured Acidobacteriota bacterium | reverse complement strand
AAGGGCGGGGCTTTAGCCCCGCCGCATAAGGTCGCAGGGTTGAAAGGGCCTTTAGGCCCTGAAACCAAGTCACTTCAGGGGCTAAAGCCCCGTTCCTACGTCACGAGGTCGGCGGCGGGGCTAAAGCCCCGCCCTTCCGGTTCCAGCGACGAGTTTCGCTTCCTAACCCGGCTGAGGACTAGTTCACTTCACGTTCAACAACGCAAAACGACTTTGGGCAGAGACTCATTTGAACCGTTCCACTCGACTCGAACCTTGACGGAACAAGACTGCCGGCGCCTCGCCAACGTTGGTCCGCAGAGTCCAGGACTTTGCACCAATCTCCCTCAGGAACAGCGAGCAGAACAGATTTCCCTTCTTCGCCGAAGTTCGCTACGATGAGCGCTTCGCCGGCGGTGCTCCAACGGCGAATCAGAAAGACCTTTTCCTCTTCCATGCCGCGAGCCTCGAGATGCTGTTTGTCCGGCCGTGTCAGGCCCGGCAGCGTCTTCCGCAAGTTGATCAGTTCTTGATAAAACCCATGAAGTATTTGATGCCATCCAGTGCGCCGCCGACTGTGATCCAGCTTGCTTCCTAAGAAGGTCGACTCGTCTTGCGGGTCGGCAGGTGAGCCCTGCCAGCGAAAGGAGGCGAACTCCGCTGCGCGGCCGCGGCGTACCGCGTCCACCAATGCCGCATCCGAATGGCTGGTGAAGTATTGAAAGGGGGCGCGCTCGCCCCATTCCTCACCCATGAACAGGAGGGGAATGTAGGGGGATAGAATCACCATGCCCGCCGCCAGCTTCAACGCTTCGAAGCTCACGTGCGTGCTCAGGCGGTCGCCAAACAGGCGGTTGCCAACCTGATCGTGGTTCTGGGAAAAAACCACGAACTGCCGCGCCGGGACATGGCGAGAGGAATTGCCATGGCGCCGCCGGCGATAGGCTGAATATTGACCAGAATAAACGAAGCCTTCCGCGAAAGCCTTCTCGAGGTGCTCGAGCCTTCCAAAATCCAGGTAATAGCCGGTTTGCTCGCCGGTGAGCAGGGTATGCAAAGCATGGTGAAAGTCATCGCTCCATTGGGCGTCCAATCCGCATCCGCCGGATTCTGCGGGCTGGATATAGCGGACGTCGTTAAAGTCGCTCTCCGCGATGAGGTAGATTTCCCGCTGGGCTTGTCGAGCAAACTCGTGCACCGACCGCGCCAACAACTGTAGAAAAGGTTGCCCATTGCGGTCCACGATCCCGTGGATCGCATCCAGGCGGAGAGCGTCGATGTGAAAATCCCGCAGCCAGTAGAGAGCGTTCTCAATGAAAAACCGGACCACCTCGTCGCTTTCCGGGCCGTCGAAATTGAGCGCTTGACCCCAAAGTGATTGATACTGGCTGGTGAAATAAGGGCCGAAATCACTGTGGTAGTTTCCCTCGGGGCCCAAATGGTTGTAAACCACATCCAGCACGACCGCCAATCCGCACTCATGACAGGCGTTAACCAACTTCTTAAGACCTTCGGGGCCGCCATAGCTATTCTGTACAGCGAAAGGGTAGGCTCCGTCATAACCCCAATTACGGTCTCCTGGAAACTGCGCGACCGGCATCAATTCAAGAGCCGTTACACCGACTCCTCTTATCTCCTCCAAATGGGACAGGACAGCATCGAATGAGCCCTCAGGGGTGAAAGTGCCAACGTGGATTTCATAAATGATGTATTCGTCGAGAGAGAGTCCTCGCCAGCCTGCATCGCTCCATTGAAATGTCCGCGGGTCCACAACCTGGGAGGGCCCGTGAACGCCGGACGGTTGAAACGAAGATGCCGGGTCGGGCCTGTCCTTCTTTCGATCGAGGCAATAAAGGTATCGCGTTCCAGGCTCCACCCCTTCGACGATACCTCCGTGATATCCGCGGTTCCGCACCTCCAGACGAACCAGCCGCTCGCCGCCATGGTCGGCGGAGTGCACGGCCGTCGCGGCTGAGAAAGAGTCCCTCGGGTCGAGAATTCGCACCTCGACGCTCTTTGCATGCGGCGCCCACGCCAGGAACTGGCATTGCCGCCCTTCGAGCAGAGTCGCGCCCAAGGTCAAACTCATACTTCCTTTTTGTAGTGGTACCCTTTGGGATTACAGCCGTTCACTTCGCTTATTAGCGTGTAGAGCCTCTGCTACTGCAAGTTGGACAGAGCCAACGCTTCATTGGCATAGAGCTCCAGGACACTGTCGAGGTGAAACTTCCTAAGGGCTCGGATGAGTCTCTCCGGAGCTGCAAAAAACTTGATCCGGCCTCCTGCCTGTCGAACCAGGTTATAAGCACCCGCAAGGGCGCCCAGCGTATAGCTATCGACCACGGACACGTGGGCGAGATTGATGGCGAAGTTCCCGGCGCCCTCCTCCAGCAATTCCCGGATGGCGTCGTAAAGAGCGTGAACTGACCGTTCTTCGGCGAGAGGACTCCTTAGGTCGATGACTGCCACACCACGCACCATGTGGCAGGACAGGCTGTCGTCCGGTTTCTGCTGAGGGAAGAACTCATACCCGTTCGGAGTGTCCAGTACATGAGTTCGCATGCACCCTCCTTTCGGATCGCTTGATGACCACGTGTCTTCACCTTCTTCGCAATCGCGTTAGCAGAAAGATCATTTCTCCGCGGCTGGAGTAGCGCACGCATATTCCAGCGTGCCCTGGAGAGCTGAGATTTGGAGTTTCCGATGGAACAGTCCTGAAGCTTGGCAATTTCCGTGTGGCGATAACCTTCCAGGTCATGAAGAACAAGTACGGCTCGCCGGCCTTCGGGAAGCTGCGTGATGGCGCGGCGGATCAGTATGCGATCAATCAGGCCGACCAGCGTTTGGTCTTCCGCGCCATACTCCCGCCGAGGGGGTTCCTCCGGTGACACATCTGCGTGTTCGAAGGGCACGATTTGAAGACGCTTCCGGCGGTGATGCATCAGTACAACGTTAACCGCCACGCGATGGAGCCAAGTGGTAAATGCCGACTCGTTGCGGAAGGTCGAGATTTTGCGAAAGATCTGAAGGAAGGTCTCCTGGGTCAGGTCCTCCGCCTCGCTCGAGTCCCCTGTCATGCGGACGCAAAGCAGATAAACGCGTCGCTCATAGGCACGGTAAAGGGCTTCAAATGCGTGTTCGTCGCCGCCCTTTGCTTGAGCGATCAACCTAGTTTCGACTTGGGGGCGGGTTGATAAATCGCTGCTCATTGTGCGCCTCGTTTCCCTTACCTTCCCCGTCGTTCGAATACCTGAAATTACATGCATTAAACGCTCCCGCAACGTTATTGCCAAAGGAGGAACGGGGCGCGCGCGAAGCACTCATTTGCTTTTTCTTGAACGACATGCAGTCATGCAGCGAATTTACAAAGAAGTAGGCGGGGAGTAAAAATTACCTGATGCAGGAAAGCCGGTCGTTCCGATGACAACCATTCGGCACGAATCTCGCCTTTACTCGATGGGCAAACGTTGAGGCTCGTCGTTTCGCGTTTGCGGGTTCCGCATCAAGCCCGGATCTCTCCCAGGCTCTGGAATACGGTGCAACTCGGCACGGGTTTTGGGGAGGCATTGCGGATACTCACTCTGCAGGAACTCGATCATCTTTTCCCGTACATAGCAGCGCAGGTCCCACGCCGTGCTCGAGTCTCGGGCGTCTATGAGCGCCCGCAATTCCACCGTGTGCTCGCGCGCGTCTGTAACCTGTAAGACGCATACCTTGCCCATCCACTGATTTGTGGATTTCAGAATTCGTGCCAACTCCCGCCTCAACGCTTCGATGGGCACGGTATAGTCCGTATAGATGAAGACGGAACCAAGGAGGTCCGCCGTCCTGTGAGTCCAGTTCTGGAACGGTTTTTCAATGAAATATGAGAGGGGCACCATCAGGCGCCGCAAGTCCCAAATCCGGACCACGACGTAAGTGGTCGTAATCTCCTCGATCCAACCCCATTCACCCTCCACCACGACGGCATCCTCAATTCGAATTGGCTGGGTGAGCGCGATTTGAATTCCTGCAATCAAACTCGCAAGAGTGGAGCGCATCGCCACACCTAGCACAAGACCTGCAAGGCCCGCAGAAGCCAGGAGGCTGGCGCCGATCTGATGGATCTCGGGAAAAGTCATCAGCATAATCGCAACGGTGACGACCGTCACGACGACCTGGGCAATGCGGCGCAGCACTTTCACCTGTGTTTGGATACGACGCGCCGCTAAGTTGTCGGCGATCTCAACCTTGTACCGGCCGGTAATGACGTCTTCGCCCACGTCGATCATCACAACTAGCAGCCAGGCGACGGAAGCAATCAGACCCAGGCCGACCACGTGGGCGAGCGCATCTTTAATCGCGAAACTGACCGGGAGGACGCGTTCCGCGATGATCACGGCCAGAAGCGGCAGGATAAGTGTGGAAGGTCTTCGGCTGTGCCTTACCAGCGAGGCATCGACGACGCTCATTCTCAGCGACGGCTTTGCTAAAACCGAAAACGTTATGCGATGTGCAAGCAGCCCGACAATAATGGCGCCGGCGATGATTCCGGGGGATAACAGATAAGCCTGCCAATTGCTCAGAATGTGTGCCATCACTTCACGATGTTGTGCGCCGGAATTGGTTCCTGCGGCCGTTTCCCAATCAGTTTGAATAAGGCGCGCAGCAACAATAACTCTATGAGCAGTCCAAACAAAAATGAGCACAGCAAGGCCGTCAACGATTCCACGAATTCCATCAGTCTCGCTCCGCTGCGCCTGGATGCACAAAATCATCTGCAATCAGGGTCCAGGCGGACTTCCAAACAGCCTGCGCGCAGCTCAGGGCTGCACTGGCCAGAGTAAACACAGGGCAAGACTGTTGCCACAACTCGCGAAGCTGCGTTGAGTCTCTCATTTCGCAGACTTCCGGGCCTCGGAGGCCACGTATGCGGAAAACAGGCGCAGGATGCAAATTTCCCTCTGCATGTAGATTTTTCGCAGCGGCCATCCTTTCGGTTACGTTC
>CAWIUZ010000034.1:0-10469 GCA_963838915.1 uncultured Acidobacteriota bacterium | reverse complement strand
GACTTATGAAATCGGTGATGGCCGGCGAATACACCGCACCCCCCGCGCATGGCCCCAGGATGGCGGAAATCTGCGGGATCACTCCCGAGGCCAGCGTATTGCGGAGAAAAATGTCGGCGTATCCTGCGAGCGACGCAACCCCTTCTTGAATCCGCGCACCCCCCGAGTCATTCAAGCCAATGATCGGCGCGCCCACCTTCATGGCAAGGTCCATGAGCTTGCAGATCTTTTCGGCATTCGCTTCGCCCAGCGAGCCGCCGAAAACGGTAAAGTCCTGCGCGAAGGCAAAGGCCAGCCGGCCGTTGATGCGCCCGTGTCCGCTCACCACTCCGTCGCCGGGAATGCGTTGCTGGTCCATCCCAAAATCGTGACAGCGGTGCTCGACCAGCGTGTCGATTTCTTCAAAGCTCGAGGGGTCAAAGAGCATTTCGAGCCGCTCTCGCGCCGAGAGCTTTCCCTCCGCATGTTGTCTCGCCCGGCGTTCCTCACCGCCGCCCGCCACCGCCGAAGACCGGCGCCGCCGCAATTCCTCGAGCTTTTCCGTCATCCTGCCCACAACCCGCTCCATTCCTCACAGGCGATAATCGAGTTCCCGGGCCGTTTGGGATCGTATTTCACGCTGGCCGTGCGGCCGGAGTACACCCGGGCCCGCGCCGCGATTTCCGGCAGCGCCGATACGTCCTGGGCGGCCTCGTAAGTTACTCCGGCCACTTCGTAAGAATAAACGAGCAGTGCAGACTTCGACCCGGCCGTCTCGGCTTCCACGAGATCCACAACTCTGCCCGCGCTGATGCGACCGCACTTGTTGACGTTCAGGCGGCGTAACTTTTCGATCTCGGCGGGGTCTTTGCGGCGCCAGCGCAGGAATACGGCGCGCCCCACCCTTCGGCCCAACTCGAGCGCCCGCGCTGACCATCGCCCCCGCGCGAGACGGCGAGAACCGCGCAACGCTTCTCGGCTGTCTCCCCCTTCACCAACGGGTGCGACGGGCGCTGTTTTTTCTGCAGAATCGTCGAACAACAGTTGCGCCTTTCAGCGAGGGACTCGAAAGGTTCCTCGGAAATTATAACATCTTCGCACCCACCCGGGTGCGCGCCCAAGTCTGCGGGTAGTGTCCTAGTCTCGGCGTAGCGCTGGCCTTCAGGCCAGCATCTGCCGACCTAAAGGTCGGCGCTACTTTCAGATTAGGACACTACCCATCTGTTCACTTTTCGATCACCGGGCCAATGCGAGTCTCTACTGCAAAGACTTTGAAGCCCGAGTACCTGTGGACATTGTGAAAATGCCGTTGGTGAATCCACACGTCATCAACAACTTCGGTGGGCAGCCATAATGCGGTGGAGGTGTTGTGAAGAAGAATTTCGCTAAACTCGACCCGCGTCGTCTCGCGATCAATGCCTACATCGGGAGGCGGCGCCAACAAGAAGGTTTCGATGCGCACAATCTGGTACGTCGCCGGGTCGATCCACGCCAAGCCCTGCGAGCACAATGGAACAACAGCGCTTCCGCGGCGCACCTCGGATGGCCAGGGGTACTTCCCAGGGATTTCGACGAACCCCACCACGTCCGTCTCCTGCCCGCCAACCTTCTGACGCCCGAAGTCTCGGAACCTGCAGGCGATTTGATTTTGCGGATGGAAGTGCTCAAGAGGCGTGGTGGCGAAGCCGTAGGTAAGAAAAATCCGCCCGTGGCCGAGGTTTCGATAATCGATAGGACGCCCTTTCACATCGGTGCGGTACTCGCCCATCAAAGGGTCGCTCTCTGTCCGGCGCACCACCAGATAGTTGAACTTGCCCCTATAGGTCACACGGCATTTCTTGCGCAGGCCCTCGTCACAAGGCCCTGAGCGGACCTCTTCCGCGGAAGTCATGTTGGGAAACTGATCGAACAGCGCGGACACGCGCTTGCCCACGGCGCGCAGTAATGCCGGCAGATCCTGCTGGCTTTCGGCCGGTTGCAGATCCCGCAGTTCGGGCAAGTCCCCAATTTGTTCGGGCGTCCAATCGATCAGGGTTTTCGCCGCATCGTAGCGCTGAATCTCCTGCGGAGTCATGCGCGGCGTCGATTCCTCACCCTGCGCGCGCACATTAGCGGAATCTCGAGGAACCGTTTGTTGCGGTTGGGAGCTTTGGCCCTCGGCCGCCTTCCATCCGAGCACGAAAAGGGCTACCAGCGCCCATGCCCCGATTCCAGGCCTTCGGCGGGAAGCGATGCGGCGCAGGAAGATCATTGTTGACCAGCGAAAGAGCCTGCCCGAAAGATGCAAACCTTATCATACACCGTGCGGTCGGTGAGGAGTAGCGCGGACCCCCGGTTTTGGGGTCCGCGGCTTTTTTCTAAGCTCGTGGACAAGCCGCAGGCCCCAAAACCGGGGGTCCGCGCTACCCGGCCTGCTCGCGAGAATTCGCTTGACACTCTCAGCTTATTAGTACTATTTTAATAGTATGAGACCCAGAAGCCGTACACTGACCGGGCAGGAACTCGAAATCATGAAGGTGGTGTGGGGGCTCGAGCGCGCCACGGTGCGCGACGTGTACGAAACCCTGCGCGAACGCCGCAGGATCGCTTACACCACCGTCATGACCATGATGAACATTCTGGAAGCCAAGAAATACCTGAAAAAGCAGGCGCAGGACCGCGCCTACGTGTATCAGGCCACCCGGCCGCGTAGCGACGTCATCAAAGCCATGGTGCGCGAGTTCGTTGACCGGGTATTCAACGGCTCCGCCGAGCCGCTGCTCGTGCACCTGATCAAGGACCGGCGGTTATCCCAAAAAGACCTGGAGAAGATGGCGCGCACCATCGAGGAGGCCGAATGAGCACCGCGTGGTGGCTGGGGAATCTCGCGGCCTATAGCGTCCAGGTAATGCTGGTGGTCGCGGTGGGCGGCTTGGCCGCGGCATTGCTGCGCCTGCGGCAGCCGCGCGTCATGCTCGCCTACTGGCAGGCATTGCTCGCGGCCTGCCTGCTTTTGCCGCTGGTCGAACCCTGGCAGAAGGCAGACTTCGTTTCGGCAGCCGGAGCCACAGCCGCAGTCGGTACACGAACCGGCAGTGTGGATTCACTCGTCTCATTGGTTTCATATCAAACCTGGATATTGCTGCTACTTTTGGCCGGGATAGGTGCGGGGTCGCTGCGGCTGGTGCTGGGGCTGTGGCGCCTTAATCACTATCGGCGCGCGGCCTTGCGCATCGCTCCCTTGACTGGCGCACTCCGTGAGGCACAGGCCCTCGTGGGCGTTGAGCCTATGTTCTATCTCTCCGACCGCGTGGCGACGCCGGTAACTTTTGGGTGGCTCGCCCCTGCAGTCATTCTTCCCAGGTGGTTCGAACGCATGGACGAGAGCCACCGACGTGCGATCGCCTGCCATGAGTTGCTGCATGTGGCGCGGCGCGACTGGCTGCTGAATCTAGCGGAGGAACTCGTCCTGACTCTCTTCTGGTTTCATCCTGCGGTCTGGTGGGTGGTGCGAAGCATCCGTCTCAGTCGCGAGCAGGTGGTGGACTGCGATGTTGTGGCTCTCACCGGAGCGCGCAAGCCCTATCTCCACGCCCTGCTCGAAATCGCGGCGATGCCGCGCGCCAGGACTTTGCCCGCGCCCTTGTTCCTGGTCGAAAACCAACTGGCGCGGCGTGTTGCCATACTGGTAAAGGAGGTGCGTATGTCGAAGCCGAGACTTATTGCGTCGTTGGTGATTGCCTTAGCCGTCGTTGTCGGGACTGGTTGGTGGGGCGTCAAGACTTTCTGGCTTAGCGCTCCGGCGAGGAGCACGTTGGCAGCCAATATCCCTGCCACGCCCGGACGTGACCTCGGAAAAGTCTACACGGTCGGAGACGGTGTCACAGCGCCGATACCCATTTACAAGCCCGAACCCCCTTATACTAAGGACGCAAAAGCTGCCAAACTGCAGGGCACTGGCGTCTATTCGGCTGTGATTGATGACAGCGGCAATGTCGCGGACGTCCAGGTGGTGCGACCCCTGGACAGAGGGTTGGATGAAAGCGCGGCGCAGACTCTGCGCACCTGGAAATTCAAACCCGCCACGAAAGATGGCAAACCCGTGCCCGTGAGAGTCGTGATAGAGGTGTCCTTCAGGCTGTTCTAGTACTTAATGACGGAAATGGCCGTCATAACTGGGTGCTGTGGAAGGGCGGGGCTTCAGCCCCGCCGTCTTCGCGAGCGTGACGGGTTGGGCCTTTAGGCCCTGAAGCCACGTGGCCTCAGGGGCTAAAGCCCAATGATAAGCGGCTTTTCCATGGCGGGGCTAAAGCCCCGCCCTTCCTAGGATTCCGCAATATGACGCGGACTTGTGTCAGCGGGTTCTAGTCCACGGGCAGACGAATCGGTTTCACGCAAAGGCGCCAAGCCGGTAGCGCGGACCCCCGCTTCTGGGGTCCGCGCTACGGGTCGTAACGGTAGGGAAAATGGACCACGAGGACGAACCGCTGCGCATTCCCGTCACTGACGTGTTCGACTTGCACACCGTGCGGCCGCAAGAAGCGAAAGAAGTGGTCGAGGCGTATCTCGAGGAAGCCAACCGGTTGGGCCTCAAAGCCCTGCGCATCATCCACGGGCGGGGCATCGGAGTGCAACGCGAAATCGTACGCGCCGTGCTGGCCCGCACGCCTTTTGTTCTCTCCTTCCAGGACGCTCCCTCCGAAGCCGGCGGTTGGGGAGCCACCATCGTAACCTTGCGCTGAAATCCTTGTTAACAACTCCCCATCTGGCACGTTTTGGCAGATGAACGGGTAGCGCAGAGTCGCTGCCTTTGCGACTCTGCGGCTTTTCTGTCCGGCGACGAGCCGCAGAGGAGGGCAAAAAGCGCCCACCTCTGCGCTACCGGGCGTCGAATCCCAGAGCGACGGAGGTTGGCAATCATGAATGAAATACTCAAGCGGCGAATCTTGCAGGTCGCACTCTTCGTATCAGCTTTAGGCGTTGCGGGGGTCATGTCGTTGCGCGCCGCACCTGTGCCGCAGGAGCCCGCGGGGCAAAGCGAAGTGGCGATAGGGTCGGCCAGCCAACAGGAGTTGATCTCCTTCCTGGCGGCGCACATTAATGTGTACAGCGAACTCCTGAAACAGCCCAAGTTGATCCGGGACAATGCCTACCTCCAGCGGCATCCCGAACTCGCGGCATTTCTAAAGGACCATCCCGAGGTTGCGCAGAGGTCCTCATTCGCCGAAGTATGGCCTGTTCCTATCGAGATGGGGCAGGAAGCTGTTCCATTTCTTGGAAGAGAGACGCTTGCCGGACCCTGCGGCCCTGCACTGAAGATTCAGGCGCTCCAAAACGAGGTTGAGAAAGCCCGCAGCGGCACGTATCGCGACCGGTACGATTTTGGGGATGTAGGTCCTTTCCTGGTATTCGTTATCATCCTGGGCGCTCTCCTCTGGGTGTTGAAAGTCATCCTGGATAACCGGCGATGGGGCAAGGTTGCGAAGGTCCAGGCAGAGGTCCACTCGAAGCTGCTGGAGAAGTTCGGCAACAGCCAGGAATTGCTCACTTACATGGGGACCGAACCCGGCAAACGCTTTCTGGAATCGCAGCCCTTCCAGCTTGAAGCGGAAGGCGCGCGGCCAACCCCGTACCCCCTCGGCCGGATGCTTTTCTCCATGCAACTGGGAGTGGTGCTGCTGCTCGTGGGTCTGGGCTTGCTCTTCTTGCGAAGCCACGTAACCGAAGGAGCGCAAGGCTGTCTGGTCTTGGGTACGCTGGCAAGCACCGTGGGAATCGGATTCCTGCTCTCGACCGCAGCCTCGTACGGACTTTCCCAACACCTCGGACTGCTGGAAGGTGTAACATCGAAGCGTCAGTAAAAGCGGGCGACTGGGCCTCGTATGAACAAGACCGGAGACAGCCGCCCCAAGCAGGATGATCACTGCGCCGCCATGCGGGAATTGACTTTTACAGAACTCGCGCAAGCCGAGGACGCCCTCGAAACCGAAGCTGCCATGCAGATGGATGAGGCGAGCTTTCGGGCCTTCTACAACCGTACGGCCCGCGCACTCTGGGCCTATCTTGCCAAGGTAACGGGCGACTCGGCGGCGGCGGATGATCTGATGCAGGAATCCTACTACCGCTTCTTACGCGCGCGCCACGCATCGATGAGTGACGAGGGGGCGAAACAGTACCTGTATCGGACCGCCACCAACCTGCTCCGCGACCGCTGGCGGCGCAGCCAAGGCAAAGTCAATGTCCCGCTTGACGACATGGCGGAACTGCCCGCGACGGAACTGACGGCGGAAACCGTGCAGGCACGGTCGGATTTAAGGGGAGCCCTGCGCCAGTTGAAACCCCGCGAACTGCAATTGCTTTGGCTGGCTTACGTCGAGGGCTCGAGCCACAAGGAGATTTCCGCCGTGGTAGGATTAAGGACGGTCAGCGTGCGCCCGATGCTTTTCCGGGCGCGGCAGAAGCTGTTGGGAATCCTGCGGAAAGCAGGCATTACGGCAGCGGAGTAGCGCGGAGATCGAGAATGAAAGTTCCTCAGTGCGAAAAAGAACAGGCCGTTACTGAATTGCTCCAGTCCGGGCGCTGGCCCGAGGCATGTGATGCGACCATGCGCAGCCACGTGGAGAGCTGCGCCGTCTGTTCGGAAGTCGTCATGGTGTCCCGGCTGTTGCAGGAAGAAAACGCAGCCCTGCTGGCCGACGTGAAATTGCCTGACGCTGGACTGGTCTGGTGGAAGGCCCAACTCCGCGCGCGGCGTGAAGCGGCTGAGCTCGCGACACGCCCGATTGCTCTTGCCGAGAGATTCGGCTTGGCGTGCGGCCTGGCAGTCTTGCTGGCGTTCATGGTTTGGAAACGTGCCGATTTCCACGCCTGGCTGGGCCGCTTGGCGAGCTTCGGCCACTCCGATGCTCACTGGCTTCAAAGCCTGGCGCTCAACTCTTTGAATCAGCCTTTCTCCATCTTCTTTGTGGCCTCCGCAAGCTTGCTCGTGCTCTTCATGGCCTGCCTGGTTTACGCAATCTGGGCGGAAAAGTAGGACCGGCACGTCGGGGCTGCCCTCGGCAACCATCCGCCGATTGGCGGATTACGCCCACACCTCTCAACAAAGCGGAACATTCTCCCGCGTTCAGCGTATGATTACACTGGAGGGTTAGGCGGAGGCCACTTATGGTTAAATTTCTCCTCTGGTGCATACTTCTAGTTCTTTGCTGGCCGCTGGCGCTCGTGGCGCTGGTTCTCTATCCGATCGTCTGGTTGTTGCTCTTACCTTTTCGCCTGGTGGGGATTGCGGTGGGAGGAGTGTTTGAACTGCTTGCGGCGATCATCACCTTTCCGGTGCGCGTGTTGCGAGGACCGCGTCACGCCTGAAATAAAACGTAGGGGCGGTTCGCGAACCGCCCCTACGCGATTCCCACACACCTCACACCATGGATCACGGCAAGATATCGCCGCCATGTGGTGGCGACGTAAGGTTACGATTACACCCGTTGAAGCGCCCGTTACACAACCTGTCCCTTCACTACATCCCAGGTCACTTTTTTTCCACGCTTCAAAGCGATATTTCCGATCCAGGAAGCACGAGCCGCCTCGAAGCCAATGTGAATGTTGGCGTTGGGACTCTTGCGAGAGCGCATGCAATCAAGGAAATTCTTGATGTTGTCAATGGCGCCATCGCGCTCGGAGAGCACCAGGATTTCGGGCTCAGGAGTAAGCGTGCCGGGCGCTGGCCTTCCACCCTCGGGGTAAACCGCCATGTGGGAGCGGTCGATTTTGAGCGTCGCCTCGCTTCCGCGAAACTCGATCCCTCCGTCATCCACACTGCTGTTGATGGCGCCCGTGAAGGTAACCATGAAATTCCCCGGATACTCATAAGCTGTCGTCGCCGTGTCCGGTGCCTGCCACGGCATGCGGTAGACATCTCCGGTCGTTGTAGCGGTCCGAGGCGCAGGCTGGCCCATGTACCATTGGATAACGTCAATCCAGTGTGTGCAAAGATCAGTTAATATCCCGCCGCCAAAGTCCCAGAACCAGCGCCACCAGTAAAATTTCTCCGGCGTAAAGGGCTGGTCCGGAGCGTCGCCGAGGAAGCGTTTCCAATCGAGTTGCGACTGGTCCACGGGCTTGAGTCCCGTGGAACCCAGGAGATAGTCCTGATACCAATAGGTATGGACGAAGGTGATTTTGCCCAACTTGCCCGAATCGACGATCTGCTTGCCCATGATATAGTGCGGCCAACTCCGCTGCTGCGTGCCCGTCTGGACAACGCGGTTGGAGTCTTCGACGGCCCGCACCATTTCGACCCCTTCTTCGATGGAGTGCATGATGGGCTTCTCGACGTAGGCGTCCTTCCCGGCATGCACGGCATCAACCAGCATCTGCTTGTGCCAATGATCGGGGCTGCCAATGATCACGGCGTCGATATCCTTGTCGTCGAGCAGTTCGTGATAATCGAGGTGGGACTTGGCCTGCGGTCCGGCAATCTCCAGGGCCGCCTCCCGCCGCGGACCGTAAACGTCACAGACGGCCACGAGTTCGACCGAGGGGTTGCCCTTGAACAACCTCATCAGGTATTGGCAACGCTCCCCGGTGCCCATGGCGCCGACACGGATCTTGTCGTTCGCGCCTAGCACGCGCGCCGGGGCCAGACCTCCGAGCACCGCCGCCGTTGCGCCGGCCACGGCGGTCTCCTTCAAGAAATCTCTGCGGGTAATTCCGGACTCGCTAATCATGTTTATAGCTCCTCTGCGCAGAATTTGTCATTCTTCGCTTCGCTCAGAATGACAGGTGAACGTCTCGGTTTTCAATCCTATTTTCCAATTTCCAGTTTCCATTTTCCTCTTGTGGCCGTCACGCGCCAAACGAAAGGCCCAACTGTCGAGCAACTCCTTGAATATACTCCCGGCCTTCTGTGTACTCCTCTGCCGTCTTCAAGTGTTCGAGCATCAAGGGGGCGTCCACTGGCAGCTTCGCGAGTTCGCGTAGATAGGCTTTGTAATCGATCTGCCCGCGGCCGGGGATCACCTCCCGCAAGCACACCTGCACGTAGTCCTCCCAAGCCAAGTCTTTGGCGTGGCAGGAGGCGATCCAAGGCCCCAGCTTCCGGAAGCACTCGCGGATCACATCCCCGTTGTGATACATGCGCTCGGGGCTGTTCATAACATTGCAAACGTCGAGGTGAACCGCGAAGGCCTTCCGATCCACGCCCTTGATCAGCCTCAAGTAGTCGTCCGGCCCGCTGGGGAAGTTGAAGGGCATCATCTCAATGGTGAACTTGGTGCGCGTCGGCTTCACGGCATCAATCAGCTTACGGCAATTTTCCACCGTTGCGTCGATGAATTCCTGGGACAAGTTTCTAGGGTTGGGGCCGTACCAGACCTTGGGGTCGTAGGAACCGGCGATATCCACGCAGCAGCGCGTGCCGAGTTCCTCCGCCAACGCCAACCGTTCCTGCACATATGACATGTTCTTGCGGCGCTTCTCAGGGTCGGGGTCGAGCATGTTAACCCAGGCGCCCACTTCCGCCAAGGCCACGTCCTGGGCGGCAAACCCTTTGATGATGGCTCTGATCTTGTCCGCGTCCTTCAATTCCACTTTAGGAGCGTAGGCCGCGCGATATCCCAGGCGGCGGTGTTCTCGAGCCTGCTCGGCGGGATCATCTGAGTTGAGAAAGATGGGACCGCCCAGCCGCATGGATCGCCCAATGGCGGCTGCGCCGGCGCGTGGGAAGGCGGGCAGGGCAGTGGCGGCTGCCGCTGCGCCGGTTTGAGCGAGGAACGTGCGCCTTGAGATGCGGGTGCGCATTATAGATTCCCCCTTTTACGAGTGGCGCGAACGGACCGGAGGTCGTTGGTCGGGAGTCGTCCGCTTCGCGGCAACTTTGTGATCCGTTGTACCAGTGGAAGTGACCCCTCATCCGTCACGCTCCGGCTGGTGAAAGCGCCGGAGTGTGACACCCTCTCCCCAAGGGAGAGGGCTGATTTTTCTAATACGATCGCCGGCCCGGTCGAATCAGGCAGCGCTCTCACTGCGACCACTTGGTTGGCTTCCGGTCCCAGCGGTGGGCGCGCAACTTCGAGACAAGCTCCTCCGGAAGCGGGCCCGCACTGCAGGCGGCGGCATTGGCTTCCACATTCCTGACTTTACGCATTCCCGGAATGATGGTGCTGACGGTCGGATTATTCAGAATAAACCGTATCGCCATCTCAGACATCGTCATGCCTTTGGGAATCAAAGGCTTCAGCGCGTCCGCCCGCGCCACACTCGCCTTGAGGTTATCCGGCACGAAGTAAGTATTGCGCCAATCGTCCTCCGGCCACTTGCTCTCCACCGTGAGGGTCCCGGTGAGCGTGCCTTCATCAAAAGGAACGCGGGCGATCACGGCCACGTCCTTCGCCTTGCATGCCGGAAAAAGTTCATCCTCGGGATTCTGGTCGAAAATGTTGTAGATTACTTGCACAGCATCGACGAGGCCGGATTGGACTGTCTTTACGCCGTTCCAAGGTTCCCAGCGGTTG
>CAWIUZ010000033.1:0-8221 GCA_963838915.1 uncultured Acidobacteriota bacterium | reverse complement strand
ATTCCGGGGATCGTAATAACCATTCCGGGGCGGAGTGATGGCCCTTCCAGCGTCGAGCGGCTCGGCTCTCGGCCGGGCGAGGGAGGGCCACCGAGGTTAGCTGGCGCTGGACAACTAGCGGGCAATTGGGGTTCCTCTGGAACCAGGAGGAATCCACGTTGCCAACACTAAGGTTGTCCATGCGAAAAACCAAATACTTTCTGCGGCTCCGGTTTGAGTTAGGCCTCAGCCAAGACCAAATTGCTCGCAGTTGTTCGATCTCGCAAGGCGCCGTCTCAAAATATCTGCAACGAGCCCAGGCTGCAGGCGTCACCTGGCCGCTGCCGGAGGGCTGGACGAAGCCCGGCTGGAAGAGTCGCCTCAATGGGCATGCCCCGCGCCGGGTCTATGAAACCCAACGGCCCACGCCCGACTTTGCGAGCCTTCACCAGGAACTGCAATCCCATCGTCACCTGACCCTGGAACTGCTCTGGGAGGAATACCGCCAGAGCCACCCCGACGGCTACGGCTACAGCCGCTTCTGTGAGCTCTACCATCGCTGGCACCGCCATCTGGACGTTGTGCTCTGCCACGAGCACAAGGCCGGGCGAGAAGCTTTTCGTTGACTACGCCGGGGACACCATCCCCCTCCATGACCCGAAGGGCGGACCCGTGCACCCGGCCTCGATCTTCGTCGCCGTCCTGGAGCGCAGCAACGGCAACTACGCCGAAGCCACCGCGAGCGAGGGCTGGAAGAACCTGATCGGGCCGCACATCCGCACCTTCGAATTCCTGGGTGGTTGTCCAAGGCTGGTCATCCCCGACAATACCAAAACCGGCGTCACCCGCGCCTGCCGCTACGAGCCCGATCTGAACCGCACTTATCACGAGCTGGCCCTGCACTATGGCGTGGGTGTGTTGCCGACGCGGCCCTACAAGGCCCGCGACAAAGCCAAGGTTGAGAATGGGGTACTGGTAGTGGAGCGCTGGATCGTGGCGGCGCTGCGGCATCGGAAGTTTTTCAGTCTGGCCGAACTCAACCGGGCGATCCACGAGTCGTTGCAAAAACTCAATCAGCGGCCGTTTCGCAAGCGCTCCGGCTGCCGGGCGAGTTTATTCCAAGAGGTGGACCGGCCGGCGCTGGCACCCCTGCCGCGCCTGCGCTACGAGTTTCATGAGTGGTCGAAGGCCCGTGTGAACATTGATTATCACGTCGAGTTTGACCACCACTACTACAGCGTGCCCTACACGTTCGTCGGGAAAGAGGTCGAGATCCGGGTGACGCTGACGACGGTGGAGATCTTCCACCGCGGCGAGCGGGTGGCTTCGCACGTCCGCAGCTATCAGCCCCATAAAGCTACGACCGTGAACGAGCATCGACCGAAGAGCCATCAACAGCACCTGGCCTGGCCGCCCTCGCGGCTGGTCCGTTGGGCCGAGACGGTGGGACCGGCTACGGCGCAGTTGTTCGCCGAGATTCTCCAAAGCAAGCCGCACCCGGAGATGGGCTATCGGTCATGCCTGGGCATTCTGCGCCTCGGCCAACGCTATTCAACCGAGCGTCTGGAGGCAGCGTCGAAGCGAGCGGTCTCGACCGGCGCTTGTTCCTATTACAGTGTGAAGTCGATTCTGGAACGCTCGCTCGACCGCCAGGCACTGGAGACGCCACCTTCCTCACCGCCGCTCGCGCACGACAATCTTCGCGGCGCTGCCTATTTCGATTCCTCGTCCCGCTCCACGGGACTGCAACTCTTACTCTATTCCGCAAAGGAGAACCCATGCTAGATCAACCGACTCTTAATAAACTCGAAACCCTGCGCTTGCACGGCATGGCCGAGGCCTTTCGCACCCAAGCCGATCCGGCCCAGCGGGACGGTCTCGCTGGACTCAGTTTCGAGGAACGCTTCGCCCTACTGGTCGATCAGGAATGGACTTGGCGGCAGAACCGCGCCTTGGCGCGCCGCCTTACCCAGGCCAAGTTCCGTTATCGCGCCTCGGTCGAGGACATTGATTTCCGCGCCCCCCGCGGCCTGGACCGCTCCCTCCTCCGCTCCTTGACTCAAAATTCCGTCTGGGTCGCCGAGCATCAGAACATTTTCTTGTTGGGTCCGTGTGGGGTGGGGAAAAGCTGGCTCGCCTGCGCCCTGGCCGAGAAAGCTTGCCGGGACGGTTTCAGCGCTTTCTTCATCCGCACCCCCAAACTGTTTCGCGACTTGGCCTTGGCCCGCGCCGATGGCAGCCTGGGAACCCAATTGGCTCGGCTGGCCCGCATTGACGTACTCATCGTTGACGATTGGGCCCATGCGCCGCTGGCGGAAAGCGAGCGGCGAGACTTCCTGGAAATCTGTGAGGACCGCTATCAGACCCGCTCGACCATTTTGACCAGCCAATTGCCCGTCGCCAAGTGGCACGAGCAGATCGGCGATCCGACCTTGGCCGACAGCATTCTCGACCGGCTGGTGCATAACGCCCATCGCCTCGAGCTCCAAGGTGAATCGATACGTAAAAGCCTGGCGGGAAAGAGGCCGGAGCTGAAAAAAGGGGGAGAACCTCCGGCCGAGGGACAGCAAGATCGTCGTTCCTAAGCGATCCTGGCGCAAGATTTTTGTGCGATGAGGTCCGATTCTGGCTGAGAACGAAAAAAAGGCCGGCGAAGGACGAGAGAAGCCAGGCGGCGACGAGCGTCCGGCCACGTCGCTGCGCTCCGAGAACGACGAGATGAAGAGCGCCGTGGAAATGACGCCCCGTGGAAAGCGTGGAAAACTCAAAAAGCCAAAGCGAGTTTTCCACTCTTTCCACCGGGCTTGGAAAATCCGGCCAAAAACAAGAGCGCCGGATTTTCCACATTTCCACCGCGCCGGCGGCGGCGGCTGTAGATCACTCAGAAAGGACCAAAAATGAACCCGAAAGCAAATTCCAGTTGACCGATCGCGGTCAGTTCAGGCACCATCGTAAGGCCAGCGTCGCTTCGCTCCGATCGTGATGATCATTCCGTTCGGAAACGACCATCACGATCAAATCGGAATCACCCATCACCATCATTGGAATCCGCACGTTGGTCAATTGCGCGCGATAAGGCAGGGGTCAGCTCGCCCGACACGTGGTGGAGTGCTCGTGGGGTAGCGTCTCCATCCACAGCCGGCCCCGGGGCGGTCCCGACTGGCCGCAGACTTCACGGGTGAGGGAGGGGCCGTCGCATAACACAAGGCGACTCTTGTTCGTGATGCCGAAAGCGCATGGGAATCTGCGCCGGTTTTAAAGTGCAATCGTCCGACTTTCCGGGAAGGGCATTTCATTCCCAATCCGGCTTAGGTGGTGGGTTGGGCAGTCATCGAATGTAGGTAATCCCTCGCGCCAAGGCAGGAGCTGTTTCCTCGAACGTCATCTGGGCCTTCACGCCCACTTGTCACGTTAGCCGACACGGCCAAGTGACTACTGTTGTTAAAGGAAGAACCGCAGTGCACTGGGTTTGTTTCCGAGTGACCATGCAATCAGGCGCGGTCCGAAGTGAGGCGGGCGCGAGGGGCCACCGGTGCGGGCCGGCACTTAGGCGCCAACCAGCCTGTCCGTTTCGAAGTGTCTGAGCGCCGGACGTTCTGGCCACGGTGTTCCCGAGCCAGCCTCAGCGTGAACTTCTCACGATAGAGCTGCGATGATTCTCCGGTATTCATCTTCTGTAAACGCACGAAGGGTCTCGGTTTTGAGACTGCCTTGTGAGGCCGTCGCGAGAGCTACCTTGGCCACTACCTCATCGTTCGGCGCCTGAGTAAGGGTCACGATGTCGTACTGCCCCGTTACCATGTAGAACCCCTTCACTTCCCCGCCCGCAGATTTGACCATTTGTTTGAATGCCTCGAGCTTGGCAGGACTTTCCTTGATCTGCTCCGCGCCCTGCTGGGTCCATCGTGACAATGTGATGTACATGGGCATGGTTGGGTCTCCTTTCATCCGCGATTTACGATTTGATTTTCAGCCTGAGCGGTAGCATACACCTCGCCGTGAGCGCCTGCAACGCGTAAGCCCAGTCTTGTCGCTAACCCATTTTTCCAGCGAGAATGCGTTCAGCGACAAACGAAGCGTAGCGCTGGCTGGACCTGCGAGGCGGAGGCGGACGACTGCCCCGGCCTAGCTTGAACGTAGCCTCACAACCACGAAACAGAGTGCTGGGCGTTGCTACGGCTTGAGGCCCACCGAAGGGTCAGACCGCTTCTCAAACGTCTCGGCGTAGCCCCAGCCTTCATCTGCGATGATGTTGTGCATCTCCTGGAATTTGCCTTCGTTGGTGATTGTCCCCACTCGTGTAGGACAACACCGAGGGAAGTCATGGTTCCACCCGACCAGGTCGAGTCCGGATTTACGTTACAGAAGCCGCCGGTTAACAGATCTGGTATGATCCTGGTATCCGAATTTTCCATTGGGACATTCTCCCATACTCCGGAACCACAGGGCGAATGCCTCTTACATCGCTGGGATGACGAAGTTCATTTGGGTGTGGAAGGGCGTTTATCAGGCACAATCCGACTCAGGTGGTGGGTAGGGCTGCTGCGAACCCGAATCCTGTCGTTGTTTGAGAGCTGTTTGCAGCCGAGCAACCAAGTAAGGAGTATTCCCATCACGGCTGACAAGGCTGCCGCCCCAGAAGGTCAGTGTTTTCAATCAGGACAAGATTTCGGCGAGGTAGAGTATGATGTTCACTTGCGCGGAGACGCCCCGCAATCAAGGCAGCGTGCGTCTTCAATCCAGGGTCTTAGACTCGAGGGTTGGGCCATGACATGGTCGATAGGTCAACTGATCGAAGGGCGACAGGCGGAACAGTATAGCTTGCACAGGCAGTACCTCAACACGAGCCTAGCTCGCGCTCAGGTAATCATTGGCTTCGACAAGATATATACCCGTGGTGAAGGATCCTATTTGTGGGATGCCGACGGCAACCGGTACCTGGATTTGCTGTCAGGGTACAGCGTCTTCAATCTGGGGCGCGGACACCCGATGTTAAAGCAGGTAATAAAAGATGTGGTTGCTCTGGACCGTCCCAGCCTGGTGAAGATGGATTGTCCTCTCCTGGCAGGCCTGCTGGCGGAGGAGTTGGTCAAGCGAATGCCACCCGGGTTGGACGCCGTCTTTTTCGCCAACTCTGGTGCTGACGCAGTAGACACTGCCCTCAAGTTTGCACGCGCAGCAACCCGGCGTCCGCGGGTGCTCTACCTGGACCACGCGTTTCACGGGTTGACTCTCAGCACCCTCGCACTCAACGGCGGAACTCAGTTCCGCAAGGGGTTTGAACCGCTGATGCCCGGGTTCGAGGTTGTAGCGATGAACGATCTTGCGGCTCTGGAGAGACTTTTACGCCCGGAAGATGTGGCCGCATTCATTGTCGAACCAATCCAGGGCAAGGGAGTATACATCCCGGCCGACAGCTACCTGCCGGGGGCCCAGCGCTTGTGCCGGGAGCACGGCACACTCTTTATCTGCGACGAAGTCCAGGTCGGGATGGGACGCACCGGGCGCTTTCTCTGCTGTGAGCACTGGGGTCTCGAGCCCGACATCGTCACGCTTTCCAAATCGCTGGGCGGCGGTTACATCCCGGTCAGTGCGACGATCACCCGTCGCAGAATCCACGACGCGACCTTCAGCCGATTGGAGCGCTGCCAGGTGCATTCGACGACCTTCGGGCAGAATGAGCTGGCCATGGCGGCCGGTCTGGCCACTCTTCATGTCCTGGATGAAGAACGGCTGATCGAGCGCGCCGCAACCATGGGAGCTAAGCTTCTAAAAAGGTTGGCGGCCTTGCAGGAACGCTACGAGATGATGGCGGAGGTGCGCGGCAAGGGTTTGATGATTGGGATTGAGTTCAAAGCACCTCGGTCGTTGGGACTACGTGCCGCTTGGACCGCCGCCGAAACCGCCCAGAAAGGATTGTTTGCCCAGTTTGTGGTGATGGCCCTGATGCGAGAGCATCACATCCTGACCCAAGTAAGCGGCCCTGATGTCAACATCATCAAGCTGCTGCCGCCGCTCATCATCGGGGACGAGGAGGTGGAGATGATCGTCTCAGCATTTGATGCGGTGATGGCCGAGGCCATGGACGTTCGCGGGCGCGTATGGGCTCAGAGCGTGCAACTGATCAAGCATGCTCTCGAAGGGTAACCTGATGCTCTCTCACGCTGCGGAGAGATGATGCGTACATTTGTCACCGGAGGCACAGGGTTTATCGGTGGTGCCGTGGTGAGGCGGCTGCTTGAGGCCGGACATGAGGTAAAGGCCCTGGTGCGTCCTGGGGCTGATACTCGCCAACTCAACGGTCTGCTGGCGGAGCGGGTAAAGGGTGACTTGCGAAACCGCGACAGCCTGCGCAGAGGGATGGCAGGCTGCGGCTGGATCTTCCACGTAGCGGCCCTCTATAGCTGTTGGGGTTACCGCTGGAAGGACTTCTACGAGACAAATGTGGAAGGCACGCGTCAGGTGCTGGAAGTTGCCCGTGATCAAGGGGCTGAGCGCGTTGTTTACACGAGTTCAATCGCCGCGCTGGGCGTCCACAAGGACGGTTCTCCCGCTACCGAGGACACACCCAGCACCTTGGCCGGTCGGATCGGTCCGTATCAACGCTCCAAGTTCCTCGCCGAGGAGGTGGCTCGAAACTCAGCGTGCCAAGGCCTGCCCGTGGTCATCGTCAATCCCAGCTCACCAGTAGGGGTCGGCGATCACAAGCCCACGCCCACCGGTCAGATCATCGTGGATTTTCTGAACGGGCGCATTTTCGGTTATGTGGATACTGGCCTGAACATCATCGATGTCGAAGATGTGGCGGCAGGTCACCTGCTTGCCGCAGAACGGGGCCAGATAGGGCAGCGATACATCCTGGGTGGAGAAAACCTCACACTCAAGCAAATCCTCGACCTCCTCGCCGAGATTTCCGGAAGGACCCAGGTGCGTCTCCGCATCCCACACTGGGTGGCGCAGTGTTTGGGCTTACGTGGATGTGACCATGGCGAGGATGAACCCCCGCCGCATGCCCGCGGCCACTCCGGATAAGGTGCGCCTTTCGCGCCGGTACGAGTTCTTTGATCCAGGCAGGGCAGTACGGGAGCTTGGACTTCCACAGACCCCGGCCCGCGTGGCACTGCGCAAAGCGGTGGAGTGGTACAGGGCACACGGCTATGCGCCGTAAGGACGGGTACAACTTCACCAACTTTTGGGAGATCCCCATGTCACGAGTGATTTCCAGGTGATTGAAAGCGTGCGGATTGGATCCGGCCTGAAAAGTCTTAGTGCTGTATCGGAAGCGCGCCGACTGCACAAAGTTGCGGAATTGCAGATACTCTGCCCGGCGCGCTTTCGATACAGCGACTTGAAGGAAGCCGCCCGTGTTTGCGGCGGACGCGGGAATTATGGGCTTTGAATGGCGTAGCTATAGTCGTAGGTTAAATGGGTGAGCCGGCGGAATGAGTTTGTGGGGGCCAGGAAGCACGGATGGAAAGTGAACGCGGCTGGATCGGGTGCGGTGTGCGCTGTTGAGCTGAGGATGGAGGGGTCGTGGGGAGTGGCTAAGCACACCACAGCGTCTGCGTGGTGGGCACGCGTGGTCTTTTCGCGTGAGGGAGCGGTACCTCATGAGAACCTCGCGGAGGGGAGGGGTGGAGAACGTAGGCACATCTCCGCCGCTGTCAGGCGCTCCAGGATGATCATGGGGCCGCCGCACTGGGGGCAGGACCAGGTGGAAGTGGAAGGCGGTGGGGTCGAGCAGCCTTCTTCCTCCCCGGGTGGCGGTCCTGGTGCGGCTGGCAAATCGGTCGGTCGTCCCAGGAACTGGAAGCAAAGGGGCAAGAGCGCGGCGCGCCGTCGGTGGGCCAGAAAGCCGAAGTGGCGGATGCGGACGAAGCCCGGGGGAAGCACGTGGAGCAGGAAGCGGCGCAAGAACTCCTCCACCGCCAGGGTCATCAGACGCTGCTGGTTGCCGTGCGCGGAGTCCCTCCAGCGAAAGGTGACTTGGCTGCCCTGCAGGGACACCAAGCGGTGATTGGAGATGGCCACGCGGTGGGTGTAGCGGCCGAGATAACGGAGAACATATTCGGGGCCTCCGAAGGGCGGCTTGCAATAGACCACCCAGTCCTGCCGGAAGAGGGGGCGGAGGAAAGCAGCGAAAGCCTTCGCTTCCGCCAGAAGCTTTAAGTCACCGTAGAAGCCGAGTCGGCCGTCAGCGAAGGCCCGTTTGAGAGCGTCGACAAACTTGCCGCGGAAAACA
>CAWIUZ010000032.1:0-14937 GCA_963838915.1 uncultured Acidobacteriota bacterium | reverse complement strand
TGACTTCGTTGAGTTGGTATTATACCTTCAAAGGAGCTCATTTATGCGACGTCAATGGGCCTTGATCGGCGGTTTACTGCTGGTGGGGACGACGGCTTACTTCGGCTTGGCCAATGGAAAGGAGCGCTCATCGGGTCCTCTAACCGGGTCTTGGGAGTGTGTCGCGCATAGCAGCGCCATGAATGATCTGCCGTTCACCCTGGACCTTAAGCAAGACAACGAGGACGTGACCGGGAAGCTAATTAACTCTAGCGGGGAATATCCTCTGACCTCTTCGAGCTACAAGAAGGGCGAGCTCGAAATCCACGTCAACGCTCCGGACGGCAAGTATCAGGCCTCGGGAAGATTGCTGCACGGCCAGATCAGCGGCCATTGGTCGAAGGTGCAAGAGATGGAAGGTGGGTTCGAGTGCCAGAAATCGGTCCCGGCGAAGAAGTAACTTTGGGCCGGAAGCAGGCGGAGCGCTTTGATTGCCGGCGGTGATGGAGTGAAGAAATTCGGAACGTGTCATCCTGAGCGCAGACTTCATGATCCTTCGGCTCACCACTGTGCATGAAAATGGCTCTTTGGAGGTAACTCCTGTATTTTCAACAAAAGCTTCCGCCATTTTCATAGCAGCGAAGGATCCCTGCAGTTCTTCGTAAATCGGTGAACCATAAGAAACTGCCGGGATCCTTCGCTGCGCTCAGGATGCCAGGCGTCGATTCTTTCACAGGTTCGGTGCCTCGCCCCCACCCCCTCGGTGCCTGCCAGCGCGTTGTCAAACGATGGGGGGGCGATTTTTCGGGTTGACATCTTACCCTAAATATCTATACTTGGGTTATATGTCTACCCAAAAGCGAAAAGACCGGCTGGAACTCCTGCAAGGAACGCTGGATCTGCTGATCCTGCGCACCCTCATTTTCGGCCACCAACACGGCCAGGGCATCGCGCACGCCATCCACCAGACAACCGAAGACGAACTGCTGGTCGAGCACGGGGCCCTTTATCCCGCGCTCCAGCGCCTGGAAGAGCGGGGTTGGATTTCGGCGGAGTGGGGGACCTCCACGAATAACCGCAAGGCTCGCTTCTACAAGCTCACTCCGGCTGGCCGAAAACAACTCGTCAAAGAGACCACCAGGTGGCGCAGGCTGGCTGCGGCCATCGGGCGGGTGTTGGGACCTGAAGCCAGCGAGGGCTGAGCCAAGTTCAAGCGAAAACGAGTCAGAATCCCCGTCATTACGAGCGTGGAAATGATTCCTCTCCTTGGTAAGCAGGGGTTAGGGGTGGTTGGTCGCGCTGTGCTGCCGGCACCCACCACCCCTGCCCCTGCTCCCGCTGAGGATGGGAGTCATTTTATGGCTGTTACGCATGCCTGTTGGCGGACGAGCACCCCGAAAGCCTGAAAATGCGCAGGGCGCCATGGAGTGCGGCAGCGAAGCTGCAGCCGTGGAATTCGAGCGAACGGCGGTAGCCGCCGCTACCGCACTGCAACGTACGTGCCCTCGTCTCCCCTTGAATCGCTGCGCGTTACCGAGGGATTGCGCATGCGTCCCCAATCCGTCGATAAGGGAGGTCGAGGGCGGTAGGGCCCATGGCCTCGCGCCTCTATGCCGCAGGCGGCTGGACCCGGGCGGTGTAGGGGTAGGGCTTGCCCTACCCTCGTCAGGACCAGCAGAAACGCGGGGACGGCAAGCCGCCCCCCTACGGCGGGCCGGTTATCGACGGATTGGGCGCATGCGTCGAGCCGCCTTGCAATTGAGCTGGGTTGGGTATATTCTGAACAAGTTCAGGCGGCACTATAAGAATCCTGTTTCTTGCGTCAACTCGCGTCGGGTCTATCCAGCGGTCTAACTAACGAGGTGAAAACATGAAGAAGTGTGTGCTGAGTTATGTCTGCCCGATCGCCTTTGTGATTCTTTCCTGCTCCCCCGCCCTGTTCGCTCAGGCTGTGGGATCCATCACTGGAACTGTCACCGACCCCACCGGCGCTGTGGTGGCGGGCGCCAAGGTCACGGCCACCCGTGTTGACACGGGAGTTTCACAATCCACGGTAACCACGGGCACCGGATCCTACACGCTCCCGCGTTTGGACGTGGGGACTTATAACGTGGTTTGCGAGTCCACCGGCTTCAAGACTGGGACTGCGGCCGGAATTACTTTGGACGTCAGCCAGACCCGGTCTGTGGATTTCACCCTCGTGGTGTCGGGTGTGACCCAAAATGTGGAAGTGACTGCGGCCCCACCGTTACTGAACACCACGAACGCCACGTTAGCCCAGGTGGTGTCCACCGAGCAGGTGGAAAACCTTCCCCTGAATGGCCGGAACATTGAGGGCCTGATGACCATGCAGCCCGGCGTCGTGGGATACACCGGCAACATGGGCTGGATGAGCAACGAGCTGGCAGGCAACGGCAATCGAGGCGAGACATCCGTAGGGACTTTGGACGGCGCCGACACGACTGACGCGGAGATGGGCACCCTCCAGTTCACCAATTTCAACCTCGACGCCATTGCTGAATTCAAAGTCCAGCAGAACAATTACTCCGCCCAATACGGGCAGGGCGCCGGCACCATCACGCAAATCGTGAGCAAGTCCGGCACCAATCAGTTCCACGGGAGCCTCTTTGAATTTGCCCGTAACAGCGCTTTTGACGCGCGAAACTTCTTTGGCAGCACGGTGGCGCCTTTCCGCCGGAACGAATTCGGCGGCACATTTGGCGGACCCATCAAGAAGGATAAGACTTTCTTCTTTGTGCAATATGCGGGCCTGCGTCAGCGGCTGGGCGAACCGAACAACGCCGCCGTTCCCACCGCAGCACAAAGAACGGGTGAGGTGACGATCCCGGACCCGAGTTCGACGTCGGCGACCCCACCGCCGGATGACCTTCAGGTCCCGCTTAATCCCGTGGCCCAGAGCGTCCTCGGCCGTTACCCGCTCCCCAACAACCCGGGTGGACAATACGGGGCTAACACCTATACTTTCCAGTTTTCCCAACCGATCAACGACGATCAGTGGTCGTCGCGTTTGGATCATCATTTTACCTCCAGCGACACCTTTTTCGCGCGCGCATCTTACGTCAACCACATCATTAAGGATACTGACGCCTTTGC
The DNA here is from genome assembly GCA_963838915.1 of uncultured Acidobacteriota bacterium. GTDB lineage: Bacteria > Acidobacteriota > Terriglobia > UBA7540 > UBA7540 > CAVROP01. Next base: position 11,844 of record CAWIUZ010000032.1, on the reverse strand, counting down.
TGCCGTACTGGGAGGGTCCAATTTCTCCACCAGCAACATCGGCGACGCGCGGAACTACGCCGTGGGCGAGACGCACATCTTCTCTCCCACTTTCCTGAACAACTTCACCTTTACCCTGAACCGCGGGATTGAAGGTGTGCCGGAAGCGCCCGCCGAGTACACCACAACCCAGACCTGCTTCAACGACGGCAGCCTGAATTGCTGGGGGCCTGACACCTTTGAGACCAAATACGTGACCACGGTCTTCGACCCGCTGGACGTTGTCAATTGGACCAAGGGTCGCCATTCCTTTGCCTTCGGCGGAGAGTACCGGCGCGAATGGGACAACGGCACCGGCGTCACCGGTACAGGCCCCAGCGGCCAATACATCTTCAATAAAGGGACACTCCTGCCCGCGGCCATTCCTTCAACCAATGGCGGCACGTCCCTGCCGGTGGGCTACGCCAGCCCCAGCGGGCTGATCAGCTTCATGGAGGGCGCCGATGTCCAATATGAACGCGCGACTACGGTGCCGGGTTTTGGACCTCCAGGAGCCGGAGGTGGCGGCGTGTGGTGGGGTCTGCGCCGGTGGACCATGGCGGCGTTCGCGCAGGACGACATCAAAGTCACGCGCAGACTGACCGTGAACGTCGGCCTGCGCTACGAGTACACTTCCGTTCCCTGGGAAGTCGGCAACCGTATGGCGCGCCCTGAAGACCAGGGCAATCTCTACGGAACGTTTGTAGTGAACCCCAACCCCTTGTGGAAGGCGGACTATATCGCAGGCAACTTTGGCCCTCGTATCGGCATAGCGGCTGACCTGGGAAAGAAGACCACCTTCCGCGGCGGCTTCGGGATCTTCACCAACATGATTCCCACGGTTTATCCCGACCAGGACCTGGTGAATTTTCCCCTGGCTAGTGAGAACTATATACTCAACGCGCCGTATTCCCTTACTCCATTCTCGGTTGCACTTCCTGTGCTGACGAGCACATCCGGGCAGCCGATCGCGGCCAACGGAAATACCAAGACCATTCCCAAGAACACTCCGGTGAACCTTGCTCCCTACGCTGCGATCCTGGGTAACCTTTTCGTGGACGATCCGTCGGACGCCATGAGAAACGGATATACGATGAACGGCAATGTCACTTTGGAGCACGAGTTTCCCGGGAACGTCGCGGTTTCCGCTGCTTACGTTGCCAACATCGGCGTGTCTCTTTACAACCAGTGGTATCCCAATGCGTATGGCGGGGCCGAACCCCAGTACACCCCCTACAGCAACATCACTCCCGGCCTCGGAGAAATGCAGGTTTTCTACAACGGCGGCCACTCCAGCTACCATGCCCTGCAAGCTCAGGCGCGCAAGATTTCCCCGTCGCATCACATTCAGTTCCAGGCCAATTACACCTGGGCGAAGGATATGACGGATGCCGACTCCGTATGGAACACCGGAGCCACAAATATGCAGGATCCGCACTGCCTCAAGTGCGAGTACGCTCCCGCTGCTTACAATATCGTCAACCGGTTCGTGGCCAATTTTGAGTACGACGTGCCCTTTGCCCATTGGCAGGCGCTCTCGCACGTTCCCAAACGGCTCACGGACGGCTGGCAGACCCTGGGCATTTTCCAGGCACAGACCGGATACCCCTTCACGGTGGGCTCGCCCTACGGAACCGTCCAGTACGGGAATGGCGGCAGTAACCGGCCGGTCTACCTGCAAAAGGCAACCCTCAATCCGAGCGAGCGCACCAGCACGCAGTTCTTCTCGAATGCTGTCATTGGGAGTAATAACGGGGTGGGGACAGGCTACTTCTCTATACCTACAGTCATCAGTCCGGTAGCCGGCGTGGGCGGGGTTATGCCCGGTCCGGGAACCCTGGGCCGAGATACGTTTACAGCTCCGGGGTGGTATAACCTGGATTTCTCGGTCATCAAGGACACGCACATCACCGAGACGAAGATGGTGCAGTTCCGTGCCGAGTTCTTCAACATCTTCAATACGGCAACGTTTGGAGCGCCCGTTTCGACCGTCGGAAATCCAGGCTTCGGAACTACCGGCTATACCGCCACTGCCGAACGGGAGATTCAGCTCGGGTTGAGATTTGTCTTTTAGTATGTTGTCCGGGCTGATTCCTTGTGATGGGGATGGTGGCGCATACATCGACTTCAATGTATGCGCCACCCCCAGATTACGAGTTATCTTCTAGGATTCGAAGCGGGATTACGGGAATTTGAGGCTAGAGGAACGTAACTCGATGTAGAGACTGCACGCCGGGATGTGCGCGACCCGAAGCCGGGTGTGTGGTACGGCTTCGGCCGCGACGCCGGAGCGTACGCACACATACCCCTCGAGCCTGAATCGAACCCTGGCGCGGTCAGTTACGATTCACGCGTGAGCGGTGCGCGGTAGTGCTTGGAGATCTTGTAACGTGCGCGCAGCTCGCCGGTGGTTTGCCAGAATCGCCAGCAGCGATGCTCGTCCGATTTTTTCGCATTGTACGGAGCAGAGTGAAATGGCGTTGAGGGGACGGACGAAGTCGTGCAGGCGGCGCTGGTACTCTCGAATGACGTTGAGCCCGTCGCCTTTTGAGAGGGCCCACGACCAATCGGTAACCCAGCGCATAACTGTTCCGTGCAAATGCAAGGGGCTGCGTTGGAGCGGATCGCCTGCTCTCAAAAGTTCATTGAGGCAATCCGGAGCTGTTAGAAACACCAAGCGCCCGCTGTGCAAGAACACGTCCGGCCTTAAGCCATTCTCGCTCAGGCCGCGCGCAATATTATTCAGGAAGGTCGGGTCGGCGACGACGACAACCTGTTGTCCGATTTCCAACCCTGGCACTACGAATTGTATGATTTCATGCAGGCCCTTTTCTTTTCGTACTAGTAAACGGCATGTGTCGGCTTGGGCCATGAGCCCCACATGATCGATAGTTGCTGCTCCCATACCCCCTATCTTCATCGAAATGTCACAGGGATGTCAACAAGACAACTTGGCGCAGCGACGAAGTGTCATTTAAGACATTATGTCCTTTCGCCGTCCTTTCGCTCCCCTGCACTTGCTTTCTTCTGTCTTCATTTGACCCCTCGGTTGTCGATGGTGACGTCGTCGTTATGAGCTGTCATGGCGCGGGCGCGGAGGGTCTGGTCCCTTCGAAAGTTGACTGATGGCAGGAAGCAAATGCTGCGCCCGGTGGGGCTTGACGGAGCACAATCCGGCGCCCCAACGGAGGCTAACCCATTGGTAAACACTGTGTGGCGATCGGAGTAACCCTTCCTGTTTTCCCCTTGCAAGCTTTCTTGGCAATCTCCTAATGTTAGTTTTAGGTCTGAGTTTGCAAACGTGCGTAGCGGTCATGGTCTGGCGAGTCCCCGGCCTCAAACGAAGTCAATCGCAATTAACGAACTGGAGTAAGTGCGTCAAGGCGCGGAGCGCGCCATGAGCGAAATAGGTGTGTCGGCTGGTGAAGAAGTGGAATACAAAGAACTAAACGACAGCGGAGAATCGCCGTTGATTTCCTCGCGACCCTCGCCCACATCTGAGGAGGCGCGGAATGCCGAAGCCCTGCTGGCTCTCGACATGGAGGCCGGATCCGACTATCTGCTGGAATTGACTGTGCACAATCTGAGGCAGCTAGGCCAAGCCCCTCACCAGGCCTTCTTGCAGAGACTGCTGAGGGGGCTTACCAGCATCGAGGTCAGTGAGAAGGAGAGCATCGTCCATTGGGAGAGAATCCTGGGACGCCGAAATGAGCTGGCGGAAAAACTCGGCCGCCAGGTCTTCCTCAGGACAGCGGCCGTGGATTACTTTGGTGAATTACACCTCTTGCGGAAGCCCATTCTGCTCGAGTACGAGGAACTCGAAAAGCTGCGCCACAACGCCGCCACGGACCCGTTGACAGGCCTCAAAAACCGCCGCACGTTCGAAGAGCATCTGGGTCGAGAGATTAACCGTGCCGCGCGTTACGGGACTTCGTTTGGGTTGCTCCTGTTGGATCTGCGCAGGTTCAAGCGCGCGAACGACAGGTACGGGCATGCAGTCGGCGACGAGATCCTGCGCAGCGTGGCTCGCGCCAGCGCCGAGACCATCCGTGGCTCTGATGTTTCCTGCCGAATTGGCGGCGATGAGTTTGCCATCCTTCTCCCACAAGCCGATCGGCCGAGCGTCGAAGCCTCTGCCGAGCGGATCGCGCGAAAGTTCGAATCTCATGCCGGGCCTCTGGCCCCCGAAACTCCAGTGGGGGTCGACTACGGCATCGCCATTTTCCCTGAAGACGGCGAAGAGGCGGCCAAGCTGTTCCAAGCCGCGGATAAGAACCTATACCACGGCAAACGGAATGCGGTTCGACCGGTTGAGCAGCCCGCTCCCGCAGCCTCGGGCTCCCCGCCCGAACCCGGCGGGGCGCCGCATCAACCTGACGGCGGACCGCACACCTCCGGTGAAGGCTTAGCAGGCCGCTCCGACCGGCTTCCTGACTACACCGGCGCGGCCGAGAACACTCAGCTTCCCGACGGATTCCAGGACCGCCGCCGGCACGAACGGATCCCGGTGGAAGGAGCCCGGCGGCTAGGCTTGATTCGTCTTCCGAGGCGGACCAAGTTCGTTACGGTCGTCGACGTGAGCCGCGAAGGTGTCGGCTTACTCGTGGATGACTTTGAGGTGCCTGAGACTTTTTCGGCCCTTATACACGTTCCATTCCTGCCTGATTCTGAGCTTACCTTGCATCGAGCCTACAGTTGCCCGGTTCTGAACGGGAAAAAGCGTGTGGGGTGTTCGTTCACACCGCTTTCCGAGCAGGCTGCCGCTTAGTCTTCCGGCGCCAATCGACCGTACGTTCCAGCCCCACTTGAAAACTCACTTTGGGCTCGAAGCGCAAGAAGTGTTGAGCCTTTTCAATCCCGGCCTGAGAATGGCGCACGTTGCCCCTCCGCGGGCTCGCGTAGATCGGCTCTATTGTGTAGCCTACTACGGAGGAAAGACAGCGGAGGAGTTCGTGGAGCGTGAAGCGCCCTCCGGTGCCGATGTTAAATGTCATGCCGCAAACGCCCTCCGCGAAGCAGGCGAGCAGGTTGGCCTCCACCACGTTGTCGACATAAGTAAAGTCGCGCGATTGCTCTCCGTCGCCGTGCACCTCCGGGCGGCTGCCCTCGAGCGCCGCCTCGATAAAGCGCGAGATGACCGCTGAATAGGGGGAGTTGGGATCCTGGCGCGGGCCGAACACATTGAAGTAACGAAGGGAAACAGCAGGCAAGCCGTAAATCCGATGGAAGATCGCGCCGTACTTCTCTCCCGCGAGTTTTGTGACCGCGTAAGGGGAGAGGGGATTCTCCGGCATAGTCTCGAGCTTGGGCAACGTCTCGCTGTCTCCATAGACGGAGGATGAGCTGGCGAATACAAACCGCTTCACCCGGGCATCCCGAGCCGCCACCAGCATGTTCAGCGTGGCTGTGACGTTCGCCCTATGGCTGACGGCCGGGCGTTCCACGGAACGCTGGACTGAGGGGATTGCGGCCTGGTGAAGCACATACTCGACTCCTCGCACGCAGGCTTTCGAGACCGCGAGTTCGGCGAGGTCGCCTTCAATCAGTTCGATGCGCTCGAGGCAGTCTTCGAGATTGTGCCTCGACCCCGTGCTGAAATCATCCACCACCCTGACCGCGTGGCCGTCACTTAGGAGTCGACGGACCAGCGTCGAGCCGATGAACCCTGCGCCGCCGGTCACGAGAAAGCTTGCCATGCGACCTCGATTCACATTTAGTAGAGAGCTTTTGGCGTCGCCTCGGCTGCCAGCTTGCCCAGCGGATCGAGCACCTGCCGCGCGCCGCGGGCCATCAAGTTAAGCTCCGTAGTGGATTGAAAGAAAAGGAAACCCTGTTCCATGTACTTTTGCATGAGGCTCTCATCCATGGCCGGCGCGCCCAGGATCTTGTTGTGAGCCTGCCCGGCGGCGACGACCTTTTTCAATGCTTCTTGCACCTTGGGATGGTCCACCTGGCCGCGGTAGCCCATCGAGAACGACAGGTCGCTGGTGCCTACAAAGATCACATCGACACCCGGCGTGGCGGCAATCGCGTCGATCTCATCCACGGCCCGCGCCTCTTCCACTATCACCACCACCAAAACGTTCTGGTCGGCAAAATCAAAGTAGTTCTCAGCACCCGCCCAACGAAATTTCGCCAGGCCCGCCCCGGAACCGCGCCGGCCCTGCGGCGGATACTTGCACGCCGCCACAGCCTGGCGCGCCAGCTCCGGCGTGCTGGTGAAGGGAAACATGACGCCCAGCACGCCCGCGTCGAGCACGCGCTTGGCGGTCCAGATTTCGTTGACGGGGACTCGCGCGAAGGGAAGAGCCTTCAGCCCGCGCGTGGCCAGGACCATGTTGCGCAAGCTCTCGAGCGTAATGGGGCTGTGCTCCATCTCGATCCACAGGAAGTCAAACCCGAGGCTAGCGGCCTGCGCGGCGATTTCGGCGCTCCCCACCGTGAGGGTAATTCCCACCGCCGGTTTCCCCTCGCGCAGCAGTTTCTTCACAGGGTTTTCCCACCCCTCTTGCGGGCTCGTGTTCTTAGTCGGCATCAAGACTCTCCTTTGTCCGGTCGACACGTATCAAGAGTTCTTAGTCTACCGTATCTTGGTCTTCCCGGCGACCCTGAACCCCTGGCGCCTCCGTATCCTCATGGCGCAGAGGGGCCTGGCGTTGAGACGTAAAGGAGAGGTCGCAAATTCCTCCGCCCCCGGAAACGTCGCGGCCTCGCCCTGCCGCGCATCATGCGCTCCTTGAGGCGGCTACAATTCGCCGAGAATCTCACAAGCTAAATGAATTCCGGGTAAATAGCTAGCGCTTGGTCGTGCTAATAAGTGTAATTATTCTGAGTGCTGGATGGGCGGGGGTCTACAGGCTGCGGAAAAACGCGTTTTGAATGTCATCCTGAGGAGCCTGAGGCGACGAAGGATCCCCGTAGTTCGATGAAACTGCAACTGCCGGGATTCTTCGCTTCGCCCAGAATGACAACGTTCAAGGGTCTTTCCGCAGCCTGTGAAGCCCCGCCCTCCCGGCGCCAAACGAATAAAAACGCTCACTTTTGCAAGTAAGAGCTAGCTGTATAGCCCAAATTGCAACAACCGGGACGGTGTGAGGCCCGTTTTTTCAGTGAGCAACGTCCGGACCTTTGTGGGGCGCTACCTTTTTCATCAGGAACATGAAGGGAATAACGATCAGAATGACCACCCCCATCAGCCAGAAATCATCAAGAAAGGCCAGCATGGTGGAATGGCGCATCAACAATCCATAGGCCAGGCCTTGCGCCTGGTGAGCGGCCATGGCAGGGTCCGATCCCCGCGCGGTCAGCATCTGGCTGGCGCCGCCCAGCATCGCGCGGTAGGCGGTGTCGAGGGGAGTCATATGGCCCACCAGCACGGCTTGATGGTACTGGGCGCGCCGCGCGAGCATGGTGACCACGCCCGCGATGCCCACGCTTCCGCCGATGTTGCGTGCCAGATTGATGATCCCGGTGGCGTTGTTGATCTTCTCTTTGGGAACGAAATAGAAGGCCATAACGTTGATGGGCACGAAGAGGAAGGCCATTCCCGCCGATTGATAAATCCGCGCTGTCATCGCAGTGCGAAAATCCACCTCAAGGTTGAAGGACGCCATGTGAAAGAGCGAGAGCGACAGGACCGCCAGTCCAAAAACCACCAGCCAGCGCGACTCAATGTGAGTCAGCAGCTTTCCCACCACCGGCAGCAGAATGACCACCAGGATTCCTCCCGGGGATAGCACCAGCCCGCTCAGAAGCGCCGTGTACCCCAGCAGAGTCTGGAGGAAAATCGGAAGCAGCGCGGTGCTGCCGTAGAGCACCACCCCCAGCATAAACATGGTCATGGTAGCGATAAGAAAATTGCGCTCCTTGAGAAGGTGGAAATCCACCGCCGGGTCCTTCTGGCTGAGTTCCCAGAGGACGGCGCCCACGAGGCCTACCACCGTCACCACGGCGCACCAGATGATAAAGTTCGAGCCGAACCAATCTTCGCGCTCGCCCTTATCGAGGACTACCTGTAGGAAGCCCAATCCGACACTCAACAGGCCGATGCCAATGTAATCAATCCGGGCCCCCTCGCGAAGGCTTTTCCGCACCAGGTAGGGCGGGTCGAAGACAAGAAAAAGCGTAAGCACGAGCGAGATGATGCCAACCGGAATGTTGATGAGGAAAATCCAGCGCCAACTGTAGCTGTCGGTAATCCAGCCGCCCAGCGTGGGGCCGATGATGGGCGCGAGTACCACCCCCATCCCGAAGACCGCCATGGCCATGCCGCGCTTTTCCTTCGGGAAGCTCTCCAGCAGGATGGCCTGCGAGATGGGCTGCAACGCGCCGCCGCCCGCGCCTTGCAGAATCCGGAAGAACACCAGCAGGGGCAGACTGGGGGCAAGCCCGCAGAGCAGGGAACTCAGCGTAAAGATGACCACGCAAGCCATGTAGAACCGCTTGCGTCCGAAGATCGAGGAGAACCACCCGGTGAGCGGCAACACGATGGCGTTCGAAACCAGGTAGGAGGTGAGAACCCACGTGCTTTCGTCAACCCCAGCCGAAAGATTGCCGGCAATGTGCGGCAACGCTACATTGGCCACGCTGGTGTCCAGGACTTCCATGAAAATCGCCAGCATGACGGTGAAAGCAATCAACCAGGGATGCGTTTCACCGTTTTGCCGCGCTCGAGCTAGAAGAGTTCGCATATGAAGACCATGGGCGGCACAGACCCGATTACGAAGACCTGCAATTCTTTAGATCGGCACAACACCCAGCTAAGGCTACCCTAAAGGCCCGGCGAGTGGTAGAGACGAATTGTCGTTGTATTACTAAGGGGGATTTTCTTCGCGGTCCTCGAAGAAAAGCAGATCCTTCGCTTCGCGAAGGATGACATGTCATTCTGAGCGAAGCGAAGAATCCCCGCAGTGGGCTTTCTGGTCGCTTTAAGCGCCATGAACTGCAGAGATTCTTCGCTCCGATCAGAATGACAGCCATAAGAGGTGCGGTCGATGACTCACGGGCGCGACCGATTGGAACGGAGTTCGTCGTATAATCCTGCTTCACGTTCACGGAGGCCAACTGTGATACAAAGAGGCATGGCCCTGCTTTTTGCTGCGACCCTGTTCACCTCGGGCGCCGCGGCGCAGTCCGCGCCGGATCCGCCCGTCTTCTCTAACGCTGAGATTCGGAAGATTCTCGTTGAGCGCATCGACACCTCGCACCGGGGAGTGGGGATTGTGGTGGGAATTATCGAGCCCAGGGGACGCCGGATTGTGGCTTACGGCGGCGTTAACCAGGGAGACACACGGCCGCTCAACGGAGACACCATCTTCGAAATCGGCTCGGCAACCAAGGTCTTCACATCGCTTTTGCTTGCCGACATGGTTCGGCGCGGTGAGGTCGCCTTATCAGATCCGGTGGCCAAATATCTACCTGCCGAGGTCAAGGTGCCGGAACGCGGCGGGCGCGTTATCACCCTGCTGGACCTCTCCACGCACACGTCGGGCCTGCCGCGCCTACCTACCAATCTCAGGCCCCAGGATTCGGCTAACCCGTACGTGGATTACACGGCGGAGCAACTCTACCGGTTTCTTTCGAGCTACGAATTGCCGCGCGACATAGGCTCCGAGTTCGAGTATTCGAATCTGGGAGCCGGGCTTTTGGGATTTGCCTTGGCCCGGCGCGCGGGCATGGGCTACGAGGAACTGGTGCGTAAGCGCATCACCGGGCCGCTCGGGATGAAGAGCACGGGTATTACCCTGACGCCGGAAATGAAGGCGCGCCTTGCAGCAGGGCACAATTCCGAGCTTAAAGCGGTACCCAATTGGGATTTCGATGCACTCGCCGGTTGCGGCGCCCTGCGGTCGGATGCCAACGACCTGCTCACATTTCTTGCCGCCAACCTGGGCTACATCAAATCGCCCCTGGCGTCCGCCATGGCTTCGATGCGCGCGGTCCGCCGGGCGACAGGGTCTGCCAGTCTGGGCGAGATCGGCCTCGGGTGGTTAATGGTCAAGCCTTCGAGCTACGAGATCGTCTGGCACAATGGCGGGACGGGAGGCTACCGGTCGTTCATCGGATTCGTGCCCAGCACGCGTGTTGGAGTCGTCGTCCTGTCCAACACGTTTACAGCAACCGGCGTCGACGACATCGGAATGCACCTGTTGGACTCGCATGCGCCGCTGATGCCGCCCCCGAAAGAGCACAAAGAGATCGCCGTCGATCCGAAGCTCTTGGACGCCTACGTGGGCCGATATCAACTGGCGCCGAATTTCGTTCTGACCATTACGCGTGAGGGCGATAACCTCTTCGTACAGGCCACCAGCCAGCCCAAGTTGCAGATTTTTCCAGAAAGCGCGCTCGAGTTTTTCCTCAAAGCCGTCGATGCCCAAATCACCTTCGAAACCGACAGCACCGGCCGCGCCTCGAGCCTCGTCCTGCACCAGAACGGCGCGAATATGCCGGGGAAGCGGATTCAGTGACCGTCGGCCTTGGCCTTATTGACTCGACAGCCCTCTCCCTCGGGGAGAGGGTGTCGCGCTGCGGCGCTTTCATCAGCCGGAGCGTGACGGGTGAGGGGTATCGTGTTCGGTTTTATGACTTCTTCCCCGAAGGTCGCCCACTCGAAAGTGCCCCTTCGGGACATCCGAGACCCCACACCGCGGGGGTCTGCGCCATCCGCCGAGGGGGGAGTCAAGCACGCTACGGATGCGGCTTGGGGTTCCAGAAATCGGGTGCGAGGGACGCGATAGCCTCCGGCACGCTGCTCAGTTCCGGCACAACGCGGTAGAGAATGTACTCCACGCCAGCCACTGTGTCGGCGTTTGCCTTTTGGAATTTCTCCAAGCCCTCATCACCCAGCATCGACCCCATGGAAGGCGCGTGATCCAATTCGCCCAAGGAAGTCATCAGCCGGGAGATGTGATAAGTGAAGGGGCTGCCGCCCGCCGCCATCTGTGACACCCAACGCATCCCGGCCATGTTGCTCTTTTGCGCGGCAGCATTGATTTCTTTCAGCTCTGCTTCAAACTCAGCTTCGTGCCCTGGACGCACACGCACGATAACACTCCGAATCCAGTGGGTCTTAGCGATCACCTGCGCGTAAGCAGCCAGGTCGGCAGGCGGGTTATAGGACAGGTCCCAGCGCCGCTGGCGAATTTCGGTACGCGAACTCTCCAGTGTGCCGCCGAATTGTTGAAACAGCGCCTGCGCACCTGCCTCGCCATAGGCTTTGACGATCGCACTCCCGAAAACCGCCGAACTCTTCTCGACATCGCCGAAGGCCGCTCGCGAGCTGCTGAAGATCACTGTGTTCTGCTCGCCATATTCGACCTCGAGGGCGATCCAGATGTCGCCGTTGTTGCGGCGATTCGCCTCGGCGATCTTCCTGCCAACCGCATCGAATTCCGCTCGCTTGTCCGGCTTGACTCTGGCAACGTACACATCCAAGTATCCACCCTGCTGCCCCAAACCCACCGCAGCCGTAACCACGAGGAACAGCAGTACACCACACGCTTTTCGCAACATTCTCCCCTCCAAAATGAACAGTTGTAATTGGATCTCTGAAACTACCCGTCTCTTTTCACTGTACCGGCGAAAGAATCGCATGTCAATGCAGGGAGGCGCACTCCAATCCGTCGATAACCGCCCTGCCGTAGGGGGACGGCTTGCCGTCCCCGCATTTCTGCTGACGCCGACGAGGGCAGGGCAAGCCCCATAGGCGTTTACTTCACCGCCAGTAGCGATGTACGTCCCGACGACCGCTAATACAGGCCCGGAGGGCCGTCAGAGAGTAGCCCACGGCGTGAGCCGTGGGACCGGGGCGCAACCCGTGGTTATCTG
>CAWIUZ010000031.1:0-7779 GCA_963838915.1 uncultured Acidobacteriota bacterium | reverse complement strand
CAGACCGGCCAGAGCCGCTGGTTTGTCGGTTACAAGAAACACACCCTACGGTTGTGGCTGCCCACGACGCACCCGTCGGTGACGTTGGTGCCGCTGGTCGGCGTCTGGCCTACGCCAGCCACATGGCCAGGCGGATTGTTGGTGCCCAGCCTGCGATGGTGTGCGCGGTATATGAAGTAGGGGCTGAGGATAAAATGACGGGACGCCCAATGTTGGCGGAACTCCACGAGGATGATGACTTTTTTCTCTTAGCCAAGTCTGTAGGCGAGTTTGGGGATCGCGAACTTGCACCCTACCTCAGCCGACTCGGCGCGGAGGAATTCCCAGCGCGGTTCATTCCGCTGGCAGCCAACAATGGATTTGTCGGCTCAGCCGTCCCCGCCGAGTATGGCGGCCAGGGCGGAACTTTGGAAGGTATACTGTCCATTATCGAGGGCATCGCAGCGTGTGATGGTTCGCTCGCGCTCACCCTCGCCGCCCACGAATCTCTGGCGACAACGCATATTCTTCTGGGTGGCAACGATAGGCAGAAACACAATTACCTTCCAAGGCTGACGAGCGGCGCAGATACTGGCGCGTGGTGTCTAACCGAGCCGCAGGCAGGGAGCAATATTTTCCATGATATGAGGACCAGGCTCGAGCGGGGCCCCGAGGGCTGGAAGCTGAACGGTGAGAAGACTTTCATTACGAATGGACGCCATGCCGGCCTGTTCGTCGTGCTTGCCCGTGCCCTATGGCAGGATGGCACGGACGACGGCATCACCGCCTGCGTAGTGGAAAGCCGCGACAACGTGGAGCGCATTTCCCGAACGGCTCTGCATGGCAAGATGGGCATGCTGCGTTCGGATACGGCGGCACTGAAGTTCGATGATGTTCCTGTTACCGGTGACGCCATTCTGGGTCCGCTTGGAAGCGGAGGCAAGGTAGCTCGCCAGGTCCTCTCGCGAGGTAGAGTGGGAATCGCTGCGCTTGCCCTGGGCCTGGCGCGCGACTCGCTCGAGCACGCTGCGGTTTACTCCAAAGAACGGAAGGTGGCGGGCGGATCGCTTTTTGACCAGCCGCTTACACAGGAGAAGCTGACCCGCATGGAAGATCGCCTGTGGGTGGCATGGCAAGGCGTGCGCAGCGCCGCCCGGTTTGCCGACGCGCTCAAGCCTTTCAAGGTACAAGCATGCATGGCAAAGGTGTTCGCCACCGAAACCGCCCTGCGAATCTGCGACGAGGCGATCCAAATCATGGGCGGCTACGGTTACATGCGGGATTACAAAGTCGAGCAGAATTACCGCGACGCGAGGCTGTTAACCATTGGAGAGGGAGCGTCTGAGATTCTGCGGATAGCCATCGCCTCGAGTTTATTGGACCAGGATCGTGTCGACATGGGGGATATTCTTCCGCACCTCGATAGCCTGAAAGTTCCTGCGGGTCCGCACCGGGGCTCCGCGAGTTCCCTCTGGGGACCGGGTTGGCGGGCCCTTCAGCTCGCTTCCGAAAGTGTGCGGTTGGTGCGAGAGGAAATCAGGCAGGAACGCCAGCCGACCGGCTTAATCTCAAGCCGCCAATGCGAAGCGGCGAGGTTTGCAGACCTTGCGACAAGGCTATGGATCTCAATCCAGGTGGTGCTGACCGGAGCACGGCTCGTGGATCGTGGTAGCGCTTCCCCAAACCATATGCGGCTGGTGGAAGGCTTCCTCACCCATTCTTCGATCGAAATCTGTCACCTGGCCTCGGAACTTTTCCTGGCGCGGGGCGCGACTGATGCGAGGCTAAGCCACAATTACATCGAGGCGCTCGAGATCGGTGCTGCTGTCAATCCGCCTTGCCCTATGCCACTCATCGAGGGGAGCGTATGAGAGAATTCTGGATGCTGGCAGGTGTGTGGGCGATAATGATAGTAGGAGAGTATTCCTACTTCGTGTTCGGGATGCTGAGGCCGGGGGCGTTTTCCCCAATGCCTGCCGTGGTGACGGGTCTCTGCCTGGCGCTCGTATACCAGGGAGGCAAGGGAAGGCTATGGTAGGGAGGACTCAGATCTCCGGGGCCGTGGAGGTTCACATCAACGAGTTTCATGGGGCCCAAGATCTGCTCAAGCTGCTCCCTGCGAGCGCGACGATGTACGGTGATTAAGAGGCGGGAGGGGGCAGGAATTTCGATGTCGCTGGCCTTTCCTGCCCCCTTGGGTTGGTAAGTTTTACATGGAAGCCCGTTGGGCAATCTGTTGGCCCTTAATTTCCGGGGCACACTACAGCGCAGGCCGCCCCTGGATGAGCCGGATGAGCAGGACCACGATTGCAACGATCAAGAGCAGGTGGATGTAGCCACCGAGGGTATAGGAACTGATCATACCTAATAGCCAGAGCGCTAAGAGAAATATAAAGATTGTCATCAACATAGGAGTGCCTTCCTTTTCCCGTCAATCTCCAGGGCGATCCGCCGCTCTCACGATGCGGGTCCTGGGCTGCCAGTGACCGACCTGCAACCGTATGCCCTGCGTCCAGCCTTGCTATCGCACTGTTTGCCCCATCTGACCACAAGCAACTAAATGACCAGGAAGTGGGACCTGGCTGTAATCCGTTGAAACTGCGGCTGAGTCATTCAGATGGGACAAGCCCGAAACACGCTTTGCTGAGTAATTTATTCAGTCTGAGGCAGCGAATTTTTTACTGGGCGCTCGTCTCGGCTGCAGAGCTTGCACAGCGCGCCAGATCGCTGGGGCGCGCCCACTGCATTCTGAGGGCTTGGGCCGGGGGCTCAGGACTGGGGAGAATCGGAGAACGCGGAAAGGCTCTCTCCGTTTACGGCGGCCGCTCCTTGGGTTATTCTCACACGGCGAATCAATTCACTGCTCACCGCAGCGTTGCGGCACGCGACTGGGCGCCGTGCAACTCAGCGGAATCGTTGCATCATGGCGGCGATCGCCTTCAGGTATATGCGTTCGGCCTGGGGATCGAAGTGGGTGGAGGCCACTTCATACCCTCCTTCAGCGTAGGCCTTTTGTTCCGGGAAATAGCCGACATAGCCGTTGGTGTATCCCATCAAGTGCGCGAAGGTGGCGGGCGAAGCCGCTTTGACCTGTTTCCCGATGTTGCTGAACATCTCGCCCGGGAATGTGGTCCACATCAGATCGCCGATCCGCACGATGGTGGTAGGAACCGTGATGGCGGTGGCCTTGAAGTCCTGAAACAGCTCGCGATAATTTCGAGGTAAGAGTATGTCGGCGGTTTCTAACTGAACGCGAGGGCTGACTGAGGGCTCCGGTGAGAGCCCGCGGCAGACTCGGGCCACCTCGCGCCCGATCTCCTCGCCGAGCGCCCACGTCGTTTCCACGTTGTCTTTGTGACCATCCAGGCCGCCCACGACACGCGGGTTGATATCTCCGGCAGCCCCCTGCAGGTAAATCGAGCCAAGGCCCGGGAACTGCTTTTCAACGTATTCCTGCATGCGGCCCATCCACTCGCCGGATATTTTGCTGTTGCGTCCCCCGAGCGAAGTCCCGTGGCAGGCGTAGTGAATCATGATGGCCAGCGGTGCGCCCGACGCCTTATCGACGCGCACAATTTGGACCGCATCGTCGATGGGACCTAAAGGGTTCGCGCCCAGCCGCACGACGCCGCCGAACTCGTGAATCGTGGTCGGATGATCGGTCTTGTGCTTGCCGAAGGATTGGCTGGCGTTGTTCTCGTCGAAGGTCAGGGTCGAGTCCGAATCGGCAGGACGCGCCTGGCGGCGGTTCATGGCGATCCGCGAGTGCCCCGTCCCTGCGGCGATGCGCACGGGTTGCAAGTCGGCCACAGCTTGCTGCGAGGCCTTGATCACACCATCCGCAAACAGGCGGTCCCAGTCAGTCTTTGCCTCAGCATTCGGCGAGGGGGCGGCATGGTTATGAACATCGCCCAACAGGACGTTCGCTTCCGGAATTCCCGTGGCCTCCGCGATTCTGTGGCGGAATATGTCGTGCCCCTGAATTTCGATCACGTCGGCCACAACAAAAGCTACGCGGACGCCGGAGGTTTCGAAAACCAGGGCGCGGACGTACAGACGGTCGTGGCCGTGAACGCCGTCTGAAGGCTCCCCACGCAGGTCGTATCCGCCCATGAATACCGGCCCGGAAGGAGTGACGTCGACTTTCGCGTAACCGGCACGCAGTTCCTGCGCACGGCCCCCCACTGAAGCGAAAAGCAAAGGCAGGGCAAGAAATAGTGCTCGTCCAACGGTCCTCCATACCTGCCCGATGATGGGTTCTCGCATTCGGTTTGGGATCCTTTCCTCAGGACATCGCTCTCGCCAGGGGAGAGAGTTTAGCACGAAATCTCCAAGCAGATGGTCAAGAGAGGGCGCATCAGGTGCAATGAGAGTCGACCGACAGAAGCCGCGGAAAAAGAAGACCGCCACAACATGCGGGGCTGAGCGAAAGACCCCTCACCTGTCCCGCCGCGTCTGATGAAAGCGCCGCAGCGGGACACCGCCTCCGCACGGACAGGGCTTGGAGGTTCTAAGCCTTGTTTGGCTTTCAAATTGATCATTCGCCCGGCGGGATGCGGGACTTGTTCTTATCCAGCCAGTCCTCGAAGCTTTCGAGCGAGGGGTTGAGGGCCCGGGCGGTCTCGGGATTGCGCGCGCCGCAGAAGTATCCGTTGAAGTCACAGTTGAACTGGAACATGTTCCCCAGGTCATCGGCGCCTGGAAACCCGAAGCTACGGTACACCGCGTGGGGAACGGCGCTGTAAACAACTTCCTTCCCCAGCGCCTTGCTGAATGCAGCGGCCATCTGCGCGCCGGTCAAATGCTCTCCGGCAATGCCGACCGTCTTGCCGATGAATTCGTGCCCGCGCTTAAAGACGCCGTATGCGCACCGGCCGATGTCTTCGGCCGCAATGCCGGGAAGTTTCTTGTCTTCCATCGGCAACGTCAAAGCCAGTCTGCCGTCCGGGCCTTTCTTGGGACCCATGCCGAAGTAGATGAAGTTGTCCCAATAGAACGACGTCAGCAAGAGTGTTACAGGCAACCCCAGATCAGTGAAGACTTTGTCGGCTTCGCCCTTGGCGTCAAAGTGCGGCACCTTGTACTTACCCTTGAGTGTCGGCATGCGATCGTCGCTGAGGGAAACCCACCTGCGAGTATCCTCGAGCGTCGACCAGATCACATGCTGGTTCCCGGCGCGCTTGGCCGCCTGAGCCATGTTGGTGGCCTCAGCCAACTCTTTCTCGGGCGAGAAATGCTCCCAGAAAAACGTGACGCAGAATGCTCCATGGGCCCCGTGAAACGCTTTTTCGAGGCTCTCGAGGTCATCAACGTCGGCGGCGACGACCTCCGCACCCAATTGTGCCAGCTTTTTCGCTTTGTCAGAGTTGACGTCGCGCGTAACAGCGCGCACCGCAAAGTCGCCTTGCGGGTCGTTTAGAATGGCGCGGACCAGGCCGCCACCCTGCGCCCCGGTAGCCCCTACTACTGCGATAGTTTTCTTATTGGCCATGTTCACCTCGTGAAGGATTACCCTGTGCCATAACAATTCATTAAGGCATTGCCCCAACCGCAAGTCAAGTGGGCTGACCACCGGGGATTCGGCCTTTCATTCCAAGGCAACACACGCTAAGCTTGGTGCTTCCAAAAGTGTGTAATGACATCTCTCGAAATGGAAGGTGACTTATGCTCAAGCGAGACGTGTGGCGCTGGCTCGTTTGCGGCGTGGGCATGGTGTTTCTGGCGGGCGGTCAATCGTTCGCCCAAACCACGGTGACTTCCACACAGCAGGATCAGAAAGATCTGGCGGTGACGGTTTACAACTCCAATGTGGCGCTGGTGCGGGACGTGCGCAGGTTGCGGCTTCCCGCGGGAACATTGGACCTGCGTTACATGGACATCGCAGCCGAAGTGAATCCGGCTACGGTCCACATCGTGTCGCTTACGGCTCCAAAGGACCTGAGCGTTCTTGAGCAGAACTACGAGTACGACCTTCTGAGTCCGCAGAAGCTTCTCCAGAAGTATGTGGGAAAAGAACTAACCCTGGTGCGGACAGAGACTGAAAATAATTCGACCAAGGAAGTTTCCGTAAAAGCAACTTTGCTTGCTCTGAACGACGGGCCGGTGTGGAAAGTGGCAAACGAAATCGTCACCGGAATGGGGACTGACCGGTATGTTTTCCCCGACTTGCCCGAAAACCTGTACAGCAAACCGACCTTGATTTGGTTACTCGATATTGCCCGGGGTGGGGAGCAGACGGTGGAGGCATCCTACCTGACCAACCAGATGAATTGGAACGCCGACTACGTGCTCACAATCGACACCCAGCAGAAGGGGGCGGACTTGAACGGCTGGGTGACGGTCGTCAACAATAGCGGCACGGATTTCCGAAACACCCAACTTCAACTTGTTGCCGGCGAAGTTCACAGGGTTACCGAAGCGCAGCCTCAGGCACCGCGGACCCTGATGAAGGCCGCCGTAGCCGGCGCGGCCCAATTTGCTCAGGAGCCCATCTCCGAGTATCACCTTTATTCGCTCGAGCGCCGCACCAACCTCCAGGACAAAGAAACGAAACAGATCAGCCTGTTGGCGGCCACGGGAGTCGGTTTCAGCAAGGATTTCGAAGTGGACGGACAACAATATTACTACCACAATGCCCAACGTCCCGGGGAACCTATCAAGGAACCGGTTCAGGTCCACATCAAGTTCGAGAACTCGCAGGAGAATTCTCTCGGCGTGCCGCTGCCGGCCGGTACCGTGCGTGTCTATCAAGGCGATTCGAAGGGACGCGTACAGTTTATCGGCGAAGACCGCATCGGCCATACGCCCAATGACGAAACACTCGATCTTCGCATCGGCAATGCTTTTGATGTGGTCGCGGAAAGAAAGCAGACGGACTTCAAGTCTTTCGGCCGCGCCTTCGAGTTCGCCTTCGAGATTTCACTTCGCAACCACAAACCCGACCCCATTACCGTGATCGTCAATGAGCCTATCGGCGGCGATTGGACGATGCTCGATTCAAACTACAAGTATGAAAAGACCGGGGCATTCGCGGCGCAATTCGAGGTGCCGGTAGGGGCCAATGCAGAATCTGTACTCAAGTACCGCGTGCGAGTGCAGTGGTAAACCTTGCGCGGAGAGCGAGTCAGTTGTTTGTTGTGCGTTGTACGGTCACGAGCCGCGTTAGAGAGCGGGGAGAATCTTGAAGCATGAATTGCCACGGCTTGCACAGAACCCTTGACGGACGGGAAAGCTTGCTCAAGGCGCAGATTTGGACCCTGTGGGCAGGCATTGCGCGAGTTGCGGCGTCGTCAGTCTGCGCGGATTCGGCGTCCGTCTCGGAGTGCGCGCTGGGATGGCTTATCAATTGCGCAACCCAGGACATCGCGCGGACATAGACGATGGCAGATTCTTGCTGCTTCGGAGTGTCACGGGGAGGCATGGGCGAGGTCGATGGACGGGCAATCCACTCCCCGAAACTGCTGGAGAATAAGAAAAGGGTGGCCGAAATGAGAACCAGAACCGGCAATGGTAGTTTGGCTTTCTTCATAAAACCCTTACCTCCCAGCAAGGCCACTCTTGCCTTTGAGAACCCTCACTTCCAGATTTCCTGGTCAAAGGTTTAGACGTTTGACCTGCGTTTTGGTCACCAATGCTGGAAAGTTTCAGATGCCTGAAGTTAGTTGGATGTCGAGTCAGTCGCCTGGGTTGTGTTGAGGGAATCCTAGAGCACTAACATGCAGTCCCCGTAGCTGTAAAAGCGGTAGCGCTCCTGGACAGCGTGCCGATAGGCGCGGAATGTGAGGTCGCGGCCCGCCCAGG
>CAWIUZ010000030.1:0-3009 GCA_963838915.1 uncultured Acidobacteriota bacterium | reverse complement strand
CTGCCTACCGCCTACTGTTCAACCACGATCGCAGCGTGCGGCGGGAGGCGCAGCGTATTGCCGTCAGAAGCGAGGGACGCTCCACCGATTGCGTGGACCTTCCTGAGCCTGCTCACCATTCCACCCAAACCTACAATTCTGCAAGCTACGGGAAGCTCCGTGAAATTCGCGACGGCGGCGCGTGCCCCCATCGGGAAAACGGCCACGCGCGGGGGCGCATCCGGCGAGGTCACCGTGAATTCTTCCACGATCTTTCGCAACTGCGCCAGCGCTTCCCGGTGGGCCTCCGATATTTGAGCAACCCGGTTATTTGAATCCACATAAGTAAGCCGGGGAAGCGAATCCGAGAAAACCACCAGCTTGCCGTTCCCCTCCTGCACCTTGAGCAGGTATTTATCTTTGGGAAGGTTGGTCGGGGCATCCGAGGGCAAGCGAGGGTCTGCGGTGAGAGCATGCGCCAGACTTTCACTAACCAGCGCAGTCCCACCCGAATTCAAGAAACTTGTCAGCCGCGGAACGAACTCGACATCTTTGAGCGAATGAAGAGTGAATAGTGCTGCGCGGGCCTTCTCAGGGAAGTGAGCCGTGGGAGCAAGGGGGATCGCCAGCATTCCAATCTGGTCGAATAGATACGGTTCATCGCCGGGCCCGCTCGAGACAGGCTTGTAAGCGGGAATCCCCGTCCAGTTTCCAACCAGCTTGCTGAGCGCCTCGTATTCCGCGCGATGGGCGGCCAAAGCCTCCGCCTGCTCCTTGTACTGCGAAGAAGCCAATGAGCCGTAATGAAACAGGAAGGCTTCCGGCGCGCCCGCAAGGACCGTAATCAGCGCCTGATCCAGGTAAGTTACCGCATCGGTCCCGAAAGGATCGAACCAGCCGCCGCCCGTTTTTTCTGCCCCGATGTCGCGGAACCAACGGTAGATGAAATAGCCCGTGTATTGCTGCTTATGACCCCATTCGTCGGAACTGGGGTCGCGCAACTCGGTGCCCACCCAGATGCGATCGAAGAGTTCCGTCTCCTTGTCGACGACATAGCCGCGTTCCTGGAAGTTGTCGTACCACTGAGGGTACTTCAGAATGACTTTCACGTTGGGGTTGACCTGCTTGGCGGGGCCAAGCACACGTTCCCTGGCCATCTCAAGCATCAGCTTTTCGCGATATTGCGGCCAGCTCATCGAGCCCTTTGCGGCCGCACACTCGGAACACTCGCAATCTGTGAAGAAGAAATCATCAATCATGATTTCATCAAAGATTTCGGCAGCGAACCGGAAGATGGAGGCCAGCCTCTCCTGATTCTTGCGGTTCGTGTAGCACACCGCCACATGCCATCCGCTGGAAGTTTTGCCAATCCCCGTGGTTGTAACACACCCCGAAACGCGCAACCCGGCTTGCCGGAAGAAATCTCGCGCAGTCTTAAGCGTCTGCTCATCGGGCTGGTAGCCGTCACGAAACGCCTCCACGTAGACCTTGCTGATTCCGAGCTTTCGGCAGAACTCGAGGGCATCCGCTCGTCCCTGCTCTGTGGAGAGATGATCGCGCACATCCTGGGCAGTGAAGAGCGTGGACCAGTCGAGTGCCCGAAGGGCAAGGGGATTCAGTAAAAGCGCTGCCAGGAAACCTAAAGCAGCGAGCAAGGGCAACCTTCTGCGTTCGAACCGGGTTGTAATGCCAGGAAATGAAAACACGACGTAACACCTCCGAATTATGGGAACCACTCCCGCGCGGCGCGCGCCGCGTGGCCCCACAAGATAGCTCAGTCACGAAAGAAAGGAAAGCGAATGCACATCCCTAGCGAATGAACTTCCCGGGTGGCAGTACAATGGGTGCGTTACGACGTCGCACGGTCAGCCTGTTCATTCGCTCGAGGGCGACCACAAGGGTCGCCCCTACGCCAAGGGGAGAACCACATGGTGAGATTAAGGGTCAGGTTATTGAAACACACGGATCGAGCCGAACTCGACCGCTACTTGCGCCTTTACAGCCGCAGCTTCAATCCCGACGAACGGGTCAGCACCGAGATATTGCGCTGGGTCATACAGCCTTCACCCGCCAGGGTCAATCCCGTGCACCTCTTCGCCGCTTATCTGGACAAGCGGCTGATAGGCGGCGCCTGCACGCTGGTTCTCCCCATGTTTCAGGTCGTGTTCGGAAGCTACATCTTCGTCGATCCTGCAGTTCGAGGGCAGGGGCTGGGCTTGAGAATTCTTCGTGAAGTACTCCGCCTTGAGAAGAAAGGGCCGCACGGCTGGAATTGGAGACTCTACGCCGAAGTCACCGCGTCGTCAGGCAACTGGTGGCCCAAAGCCCTGGCGAAAGCGGGGTTCCGCTTTTTCAAAACAATGTGGCCGTTAGGGTCGTATCAGAACCCCAACAAAGTGGTGGCGGGGCGCCTGGGCTATTTCAATTTCCGCAAGCCGCCGGTACGGTTTTCCCAGCCCGCTCTGTTGGCATACATTCACGCGCTTTTTTATGGACCCGACGCCATGCACCGCCACTTGCTGCCACGGCTAAAACATTTTGTAAACGTCGAAACCGGTGATTGACAGGTGGCGGAAAAGCGCTCGAACAATGTCATTCTGAGCGAAGCGAAGAATCTGCATTAGTTCGCCTCAGACCGGAACTGCAGATCCTTCGCTTCGCTCAGGATGACACCGACTTTCAACTACATGGGTGGGCCGCAGGCCCGTGGACACTCAGAATGAAGGCAATGCCGTCGGACGCTCGTTGCGCTCTACCCAAGGTGTTTTTGGTATTGCAGCAGAAGGTAGTTATCTGTCATGCCGGCGATGTAGTCGCACACCACGCGATGCAGGGGTTCCTGCCGGCTTTGCGCAACGTAGAAGGGAGGGAGACGGCGGGGGCGATCGAGGTAATAACCAAAGAGGCGCCGCACGCAGCGCACGATGACCTGCCGCTCCGACCCCACGCGCCGATTCGAGTAAAGATTAGCGTTCAGGAACTCCTTCAGCTCCCTGTCGTCGCGCCAAAGGAAAATGTCTTCAACCACGG
>CAWIUZ010000029.1:0-17339 GCA_963838915.1 uncultured Acidobacteriota bacterium | reverse complement strand
GAACAATTGCGCTTATTAACACAACTAAGCACTAGGACAATTGAAGACGGACAACAGACGACTGCGAATTCTTGAGAACTTGGATGACTGAAAACGACGGGTCTCACAAACTAGAACACGCAGCTCCCGAAGAACCTTCCCCCGAAGAGCAGCTTCCCAGCGAGCCTTTTCTCTGTCCGGCCTGCGGGCAATTGTTGGCGCCCTCTTGCCGAGTCTGTGTTGCATGCCATCATTCGATCGATCCTGCCGAGATTCGGGAGCCTCAAGCTCCGGCGGCTGTTGAAACGCCGGTCGAGCGCGAGCCCGAACCCGTGCGCTTTTCCTGGCGAAGTTTTCTCAGGGTATTTGTGATTTGGGTGGTGGGCGCGACCCTGGTGCAACGTTTAATGCCGCCCCTGAGAGCCCAGCTTGTGTTGGGAGGCGTGCAGATACTGTGTTCCTTCTGGGTCCTTTTCGACGCCTTGCAAAAACACCTGCCAAGACCGTTCAGGTGGGGAATGGGCACGCTGCTGCTATGGCCAATCATCTTCCCCTGGTACCTGGCCAGAAGAAACTACCCCCTGCGACCCTGCCCGTTCATCGAGGCGCGCGTCAAACCCACAACCCTGGCCGCGCTTTTTATCCTGCTGGCCGTCCTGGTCTACGTGATGGTCAAATATGCCCCGCCGGCGTGAAGCACCTGGGATCTTAGATTGGCGGGTAGCACGGACCTACTGACTGCGTCCTCAGGCGACCACGGATTGTGTATAATGGGACCTTAAGGTGCGCACCGGAGGCAAAATGCACAAGTTGGCCCTCAAGAGAACGAACTTGCTCCTTGAAACCGCAAAAGTCCGCCGGCTTCGCGAGACTCTCGGGTCTCCCAGTAACTCCGACGCCGTCCGGCGTGCGATCAATGAGCGTCTCGCCGTCGAAGCGGGTCTCCGTGGACTCCGCGACCTGCGGAGGCTTGGCGGACTGGAGGATGTCTTCGGGCGTGTCGCGACCAAAAGCAGATGAGCTCACTGCCATCCGGCCGGCTTCTCTTCGACACCGGCATTTACATACGCTTCAGCCGCGGTGACGGCTACGAGTGGCTAAGCGAAGATGCAAGTGTCTTCCAGCGCACTATCTTGACGGCGGTCGTGGCCGCCGAACTCTACGCTGGCGCCGGCGACTATCGCGAAAAGCGAGCGTTGGATAGACTTTGCCGGGCCCACCTTTCCCTGGGCTACCTTGTGTCCCCGCCCGCTACGAGTTGGATTGAGGCAGGAATACTTCTGCGCCGCGCCAGCGGCACATTTGGCCACTTGGATTTCGCCCATCACTTCCGCGATGTGCTGATTGCACTCGAAGCGGTAAGGGAAGAAGCGACTTTGGTGACCGAGAACACCAGAGACTTCGAGCGCTGGAGGGCGCTGCTCGCTTCCGCAAATAAGACACTTCGGCTCGTCGACGCGTCACGTGCGTCATAGAACCTGTCAAGTGAACAACTGGGGAAAGACCTTTCTGTAGATCGCCATGCCGAGGGCGGCGTTCATGCCGATCTCTTCCAGGGCCTTGATTTCTGCTTCCGTGGTAATCCCGCCTGCGGCAGTAATGGGCAGTTGCGTAGCGGCGCGCAAGCTTCTAAACCAGGCCAGATTGGTCCCCTGAAGTTTGCCCTCAGCATCGATGTATGTGCAGAGGAATTCTGAGCAGTACGGTTCGAGCCGCGCCAATGCCTGGGCAGAGGTGAGCGGCAGCGTCTCCCGCCAACCGCGAATGGCCACGCGGTCGCCCAGGCAGTCCACCGCAATCATCAACTTCTCGCGGGGAACGGCGGCAACGAGACTTTCAAGGAATACGGTGTTGATCCCATCGGAGGCAAACGCGCTGCTTCCCACGATCACCTTGAGCGCACCTCCCTCGACGACGTCGAGAGCCTTCTCCACGGTGCGGATTCCTCCCCCCACGCGGCAGGGCTTTCGCCGGCAGAGTTCGCGGATAATCTCGCTGTGGTCTCCTCGACCGAGCGCTCCGTCGAGGTCGATGACCTGTATTTGCGGGTAGTCGGCGAATTTAGCAAGCACCGCCAGCGCGTCAGGCAACTCCAGGAACTTCTCGCGCCCCTGGATGAGTTGGACGACCTTGCCGCCCATGAGATCGATGCAGGGAATGATCATGGTGGAAACCAGTCGAGAGTCGAGAGTCAAAAGTCAAAAGGTTAAAGTCTGAACAATAAAATGGAAAACCCTTACCCTATTTAAATCTTTGACTCTCGACTCTTGACTCTCGACTCTTAACTCTCGACTCTCGACTTCTTCACAACCGCACCGGCACGCCCTGAGATTGCAAGTACTCCTTAAGGCTGCGCAAGGTGTGCGTTTCGAAGTGGAAAATCGAGGCGGCCAAGGCGGCATCCGCATGGCCATTCAAGAAAACCTCCGCAAAATGTTCCAGGCCGCCCGCGCCGCCAGAGGCGATGACAGGAATATGCAGAGCGTCGGCGATGGTCTTCGTCAACTCACAGTCGAAGCCTGCCTGCGTGCCGTCCGCATCCATTGAGGTCAAAAGGATTTCGCCGGCGCCGCGCGCCTCAACCTCGAGAGCCCAATCCACCGCATCCAGGTCGATTAGCTTTGTCCCGCCGTAGGTTGAGACTGTCCAGCGCGAGGTAGGGGCACCCCTTGTGGGTGACCTGGCTTGAAACGAGCCCGCCTCAGGGCCGGTCTGGGCACCCACCAGGTTTGCCCCTACGCGGCGCCGCGCATCGATGGCAACCACGAGAGCCTGCCGCCCAAAGTGCTCGGCAATCCGGTTTACGATTTCGGGGGATTCCACCGCACCTGTATTCACGGCCACTTTATCGGCCCCGGCGGAGAGCAGTCGGTGCGCATCTTCCACGGTCCGCACTCCTCCACCGACCGTCAGCGGGATGAAGAGCCGGCGCGCCACCCGATGCACCGTATCCATTAGCGTGGCGCGGCCTTCGCGAGACGCCGATATATCCAGCATCACCAGTTCATCCGCACCCTCGCGGTTATAAGCCTCCGCCAGTTCGCCCGGGTCGCCGGCATCGCGTAGATTCACGAACTGAATGCCCTTGACAACCCGGCCGTCCTTGCAATCGAGGCAGGGAATTATGCGTTTTGCGAACATAAAAACTTGTCACTAGTCCGTTGTCCGTGGTCCGTTGTTGTCTGCAACGGACTACTGACCACGAACAACGAACAGGCACTTCACAAACTCAGGAAATTGCCCAAGACCTTCAGCCCAACGTCGCCTGACTTTTCCGGGTGAAACTGCACTCCCCAGATATTCTTCATCTCGAGGCCCGCGGCGAAAGTCTGCCCATAGTGAGTCAGTGCGGAACTCTCTTGTGTAGTCGGCCCATAATACGAGTGGCAGAAGTACACGAAGCTGCCAGTAGCAATCCCCCGAAAGAGCCCGTCTTGGCTGCGAATCTCCAGTTGACTCCACCCCACGTGTGGGACTTTAAAGACGCCCTGAAAGCGAGTCACCCGGCCGGGAAGTAGGGCCAGTCCGGATACCTCGGGGGCCTCGTCGCTGGCTTCGTAGAGCGCCTGTAGACCCAGGCAGATTCCCAGGAAGGGGGTGCCCGCGGCTAGCGATTCGCGCAAGGCTGTCAGAAGGTGGCGCTCCTCGAGGGCGCGCATCATGGTGCCGAAGTGGCCTTGGCCCGGAAATATGATCTTCTCGGCGGCGCGCAACGACTCGGGCCTGTCGACGACCTCAGCCGAGTACCCGAGGTGCTCGACGGCCTTCAGCACGGAGCCCACATTGCCGGCGCTATAGTCGAGTAGTGCGATCACAGTAGCCCCTTGGTGCTGGGGAGTTGGGCTTTCAGGCGGCGGTCGCGCGCACAGGCATACCGCAAAGCGCGTGCCCAGGCTTTGAACAGAGCCTCGACGCCATGATGGCTGGAGCGCCCGTAAGCGAGCTTCAGGTGCAGGTTGGCGCCCGCAGTGGTGGTAAATCCGTGGAAGAAGTCTTCCAACAGCTCCACTTGCAGGTCGCCGACAAGCTTTGCTTTGATCGGCGCATTGAGCACCAGATAAGGCCGCCCGCTCAAGTCGATCGCAGCGATGGCCAGAGTCTCATCCATCGGCATCAAAAAGTAACCGGCGCGATTGATGCCCTTCTTTGCCCCCAACGCCTCGCGCAGCGCCTGCCCCAGCACAATGCCGATGTCCTCGACCGTATGGTGCTGGTCAACATCGAGATCGCCGTGCGCCGAAACCTCAAGATCGAATCCACCGTGCCGGGCGAACAGCTCGAGCATGTGGTCGAGAAATCGGACGCCGGTAGAAATCTTGTAGCGGCCGCGCCCGTCCAGGTTCAGCCGGACGCGGACGTCAGTTTCTGCGGTCTTGCGTTGAATGCTCGCTTGGCGCGCCTTCATGCGAACCATCCTGTCTGGGAGTCGGTGATAGACTTCCGCCAGGCTTTTTCCCCTTTCCGGGTCTCGATTAACTCCTCGTGCCTTTCCAGTCCCTCGAGCAAGCGACGCGTCTGAGCGCCGGAGCCAATGGTGAAGCGCAAGTAACCCTGGAGATGCGGGTCGTAGCTCCAGTCACGCACCAGAATGCCCTCCGCGCGCAGACGCTGGGCGATTTCCGGCGCGTGTTCCCCTACGCGAGTCAAGATGAAGTTGGCAGCACTGGATACGTAAGGAATCCCCCGCGCTTCGAGCCAGCGGTAGACGCGCTCGCGATTGAGATGAACTTGCGCCACGTATTTCTTGACATGTTCTTCGTGCTGAATGGCAATCGAGGCGGCGGCAAGCGCGAGCGAATTCACCTGAAAAGGATTCTGGGCCCGATGCAGGAGTTCCACAAGCTCCGGGTTGCCAAATATAAAGCCCATGCGCAACGCCGCCAGCCCAAATGCTTTCGAGAACGTCCGGGATACCAGAAGATTCTCATACTTTCTAATCCAGGGAAGTACCGTATGGCCGGAATAGTCGAAATACGCCTCGTCGACTAAGACCAGAACGTCCGGCGCGGACTCCAGAATCTTGCGTAGATCAGGCTTCGAAATCTCCGTGCCGGTAGGATTGTTGGGGCTGCCGAGAGCGATCCAACGGGTTTTCTTGTTGATCGCCGCCACGAAGCTGTCCACCGGGAGATGGAACCGCTCGTCGTAGCGAACGCGCTCGACGGCGCCGCCGGCCACCTTGTGGAAGAATTCGTAAACCGGGAAGGTTGGAGCGGGCACGAGAAGAACATCACCGGGATCGACAAAGGCGTCGCAGATCGCTTTGATGGCGTCGTCGGTGCCGTTGGTGAGGAGCATCTCTTCCGGCTTGAATCCGAAGTAACTCGCCAGAGTCTCGCGACTCTCCCCGTACTCGGGGTAACGCGTAAGCATTTCTGGCGTTAATGCGCGCCGCAGGGCGCGGACGACTTCCGGGGCGCACCCCACCGTGTTCTCGTTGAAGTCCAAGCGGAGTTTTCCCGCCCGCCCTTCCATGGGGGGACGGTATTTCTTCAGTTGCTCGACAGCCTTGCGAGGTCGGATCATGAGGAATAATCACCGGCTGTCATCCTGAGCGAAGCGAAGGATCGCGGCAGTGTTTTTCAGGCTCGACGATTCACGAACAACTGCAGAGATCCTTCGCTTCGCTCAGGATGACAGAATTCAGGCTTTTCCCATCCTTAGCGACGGACGGGAGTCTTGGAACCTCGTTTGGACTGACTCCGCGTGCGCCGTCAGGCCTTCCGCGCCAGCCAGCGTTACAATTGATGGGCGAAGGCGCGACAGACCGTCACGGGTAATCTTCTGGACCGAAATGCACTTGATAAAATCTGCCGCGCTCAAGCCGCCCCGCACACGCGCCGCTCCGGCAGTGGGCAGAATGTGATTGGTGCCGGAAGCGTAATCTCCCGCGGCAACAGGGCTATAGCCGCCCAGGAAGATCGATCCGGCAGACTGGATCTGGTGCAGCAAATCCTCAGCATCCTCGAGCAGAGTGAGATGTTCCGGGGCCAGGCGGTTGACGAACTCGGCCGCCTCAGCCAGAGTCCGTGTGAGAACGATGCAGCCCTGGTCAGCCAGCGATTTCCGTGCGACCGGCAGGCCAAGTTGCGCAACCAATTGGGCCGCGCGGGCCTGCACGCGCCGAGCCAGTTGCAGCGACGGGGTGATCAGGATCGCCACAGCGTCAGGGTCGTGCTCAGCCTGAGCCACAAGGTCGGCCGCGATCCACCAGGGGTTACCATCAGCCCCGACGACCACGAGTTCAGACGGGCCGGCGACGAAGTCAATTCCGCATTCGCCTGCTACGAGTTTCTTGGCTGCGGCCACGTAACGGTTCCCAGGGCCGACGATCTTCTCGACGCGCGGAACGGTCTCGGTGCCGTAAGCAAACGCCGCGACCGCCTGGGCACCGCCCAGCCTGTAGATTCCGGTCACACCAAGCATTGAGGCGGCCAGCATTACAACTGGGGCGGGTTTCGGAGAAGTGACGAGGATCTCCCGCACTCCCGCAACCTGCGCGGGAATGACGCTCATCAGGACAGTTGAGGGCAAAGGGAATCGCCCGCCCGGCACATAGCAAGCCACGCGTTCGAGAGGGCGAAGCACCTGGCTTACGTGGACGCCCGGAAGGGGCTGAACTTGCCAAGCGCGAGGAAGTTGGCGGCGCGCCACAGCTCGGATGTTCTTCGCTGCCGCCGACAAAGCTGCTGCCAAGGACGGTGGGGCTTGCGACGCGACACGATCCAGTTCCTCGTGGGTCACCGTCATGCCGGTCTTTCGCAGGTCGATGCCGTCGAACTGGCGTGAATAGCGGATAAGGGCCTGGTCGCCATGGCGGCGGACATTGTCGATGATACGCCGCGCCACCGTCTCCGCATCGCTCAGGTTCGCCATCCGCGAGCTGAGTAAACTGCCGACGGCTCTTCGGTCGTCGCTGCGAATGATCTTCAGCATAGAGTGTTGCCGATTGCTGATCGCCGGGGTGGCGCAGACATTGAAGTCTATGTCTGCGCCACCCTTCACAACTTAGGTCATTGCCAATAATGACTTGGGACGCCACACTACAGCACGATCTTGTTCAACGGATACTCGACGATGCCCTGGGCCCGAGCGGCCTTGAGGCGCGGAATGATCTCGCGTACTGTCTTTTCCTCGATAACGGTATTGACCGCGACCCATTCCGGGTCACTGAGTTGCGAAATCGTCGGCCGCTTCAGAGCCGGGAGAACCGCCAGAACGTTTTCCAGGTCCTGCCGCAGGACGTTCAACATCAACCCCACTTTGCCGGAAGCGTCGATCGCGCCTTGCAGGAGCATCACCAGCATCTCGATCTTGGCGCGCTTCCAGGGCTCATCCCACGCCGTGCGGTTAGCGATGAACTTGGTATTCGATTCCAGCACCGTCTCCAAAATGCGAAGGCCGTTGGCGCGCAGGGAGGAGCCAGTTTCTGTAACCTCTACGATGGCGTCTGCCAGGACTGGCGGCTTGACTTCCGTGGCCCCCCAGGAGAATTCCACTTTGGCCTTCACTCCCTTCCCCTCGAGGTATCGCTTGCATACACCGACTAGTTCCGTGGCAACGACTTTTCCTTCCAGGTCCTGGACACATTGGAAAGGCGATTTTTCGGGCACCGCCAACACCCAGCGGACCTTTCCAAGGGTCTGCTTGGCGTAGATCAGGTCTGCGACTTCCACCACCGTGGCCTGGTTTTCGAGAATCCAATCCTTGCCGGTGAGCCCTGCATCGAGCACTCCATCTTCCACGTAGCGCGCCATTTCCTGCGCGCGGATCAACATGCACTCAATCTCGTCATCGTCGATGGCGGGAAAGTAGGAGCGTGGATTAATGGTGATTTCGTAGCCCGCGCGGCGGAAGAGTTGGAGCGAGGCATCCTGCAGGCTTCCCTTGGGTAAACCCAGCTTCAGGCGATTCATGTTTGGCTCCCCTGGTTTCCATCCCCGTATACTTTAGCCGGATCAAATTCCCGTTCCAGAAAGATCTCCTCTCCGGAAGCGCTCAGTTTGCGGAAAAAGCAGGACCGATACCCCATGTGGCAGCAGCCCGGACCCGTCAGGTCTGCCTGAATCAATAAGGCATCCTGGTCGCAGTCCACGCGGATTTCACGCACATGCAGGTAGTGGCCCGAGACCTCGCCCTTCGTCCAGAGTTTCTGCCGGCTGCGACTGAAGAAAGTCACGTAGCCGGACTCGATCGTCTTCTGCAGCGCATCGTCATTCATGTATCCCAACATCAGCACCTTTCCGCTGTGTCTATCCTGAACAATGGTGGGGATCAGGCCATCTTGAAATTTCAAGTCCATCTATCGGCGCTCCTCGTCCTCAAAAATAAAAGGCCCGCTGAGCTTCCCGGCCAGCGGGCCATCTTTATTGCCAATACATCGGAAATTAGCAATTCGCCCACTGACACGCTACCCTGTTGGGCGAATGGTGATAAAAATGTAGCAGCGGATACATCGTCAAACGACAGATTACATCCCGCAGGGAAGTCTGTCAATTCGAATTGAGATCCCCGTCCGTCGACAACGGCCCCAGCGTAGGGGGACGGCTTGCCGTCCCCGCATTTCTACTGGCCCCGCGGAGGGTAGGGCAAGCCCCACCCCTGCACCGACTTGGTCCAGCCGCGTGCAGCGCAGAGGCGCAAGGCCTGCCCCTCGTTACAATGCCAGAGAGCCTCGACGGCGAGTCAAGGCACTGGCCTCTACTACTGGGTGCACTTCACAGCCGCGCGGCCCAGGAATTCGGCAGCGTCACCCAATTCTTCCTCGATGCGCAGCAGTTGGTTGTACTTGGCGATGCGGTCGCTGCGGCTGGCGGAGCCGGTTTTGATCTGCCCAGTGCCCAGACCCACCGTGAAATCCGCAATGAAGGCGTCCTCGGTCTCACCCGAGCGATGCGAGACCACCGAAGTGAAGCCGTGGCGACGAGCTAACTCGATGCAGCGGATGGTCTCGGTCACGGTGCCGATCTGGTTCAACTTAATCAGGATGGAATTGGCCGTGCCTTCCTCGATCCCGCGTTGCAAGCGTTCGGTATTGGTAACAAACACGTCGTCACCAACGATTTGGATCTTATCACCGAGTGCTTCGGTCATGGCCTTCCAGCCGTCCCAGTCGTCCTGGGCCAGGCCATCTTCGATACTGATGATCGGGTACTGGCGCACCCAATCGGAGTAAAGCTTGATCATTTCATCGGAAGACTTTCGCGATTTGTCCGACTTAAACAAAACATACTTGCCATCCTGGAACATCTCGCTGGCGGCGGGATCGAGCGCCAGGCAGATGTCGTGGCCGGGCGAATAACCCGCTGCCTCGATGGCCTCCAGGAGGACTTCTACGGCTTCCACGTTGGATTTCAGGCTGGGCGCAAACCCCCCCTCATCGCCTACGGAGGTGTTGTAGCCTCGCTCCTTCAAGACCTTCTTCAAGGTGTGGAAAGTCTCAGCGCCCATGCGCAGCGCTTGGGCGAAGTTCTCGGCACCAACGGGCATGATCATGAATTCCTGGAAATCCACGGTATTATCCGCATGCACGCCGCCATTGAGCACATTCATCATGGGGACGGGAAGTATGCGTGCCTGAAGTCCGCCCAAATAACGGTAGAGCGGCATGCGTGCTGAATGCGCCGCGGCACGGCACACCGCCATGGACACCGCAAGCATGGCATTCGCACCCAGTCCGCCCTTGTTCGGTGTTCCGTCCAGGCGGATCATGTGGTCGTCAATTCCCGCCTGGTCGTTGGCTTCCTGTCCCCCGAGTTCGCGCGCCAGCACCGTATTGACATTCTCGACGGCTTGCAATACGCCCTTGCCTAAGTAACGCTTCTTGTCTCCATCCCGCAGTTCAACTGCCTCGTGCTCGCCGGTGGACGCCCCTGAAGGCACCGCCGCCCGCCCGAAGGAACCGTCACGAAGGACGACATCCGCCTCGACCGTGGGATTCCCGCGCGAATCGAGTATTTCTCTTGCCTGGATTAGATCGATGTGGGCCATTAAATTAATCCTCTCAGTGAATTTCGAAACTTGCGATTCTAACACAGGATGCGTTTTGGGGGAAACGGACGAGGGCGATTTGGAAAGCAGGCACATGGGTAGGTAGGCAGATGGGCAGATCGGCAGATGGGCAAATCGGCAGGTCGGCAGATCGGCAGTTAGGCAGTCGGGCAGATCGGCAGATGGTCATGTGGCCAGCCATCGGATCTACAGCATGCAGGAGTGATCCTTAACGCCGACAACTATTCACCCAAGCCATCTGCCCACTGCCGACCTGCCGATCTGCCGACCTGCCGACCTGCCCAACTGCCCGTCTGCCTACTGGCTCTGCAAACCGCCTACTGCCTCTGCCCGCCTGCGGTCTTCAAACATGCCTTGTTCTGGAACGACGACGACAATGCCGCCTTCGGTGACGTGATATTTCTTGCGGTCCGCCTCGAGGTCGTATCCAATTTCAGTGCGCTCCGGAATGCGCGCGGCTCGGTCGATGATCGCTCGCCGAATGCGCGAATAGCGGCCGACATTGACGTGAGAAAAAACGATAGAGTTCTCGACTTCACTGTAGCTATTGATGCGGACGTCGTGGGAAAGAACCGAGTTCGTGACTCGTCCCCCTGAGATGATGCAGCCCATGGAGACCATCGAGTCGAGAGCGATCCCCATGCGGCGCCCTTCCTGCGCGAAAACGAACTTGGCAGGCGGGTACTGTTGCTGGTAAGTGCGGATGGGCCACTCGAAGTCATATAGGTTGAAGACAGGCGTGACGGAGACCAGGTCCATGTTGGCCTCGTAATAGGCTTCGACGGTCCCGATATCGCGCCAGTACTTGGCTTCTTTCTTGTTTTCATCGCGGAAGTCGTAAGAGTAGACCCGTTTCGTCTCGATCAGCCTCGGAATTACATTCTTCCCGAAATCGTGGCTCGAGTTGGGATCGGCGGCGTCGGAAACCAGCGCCTCGATCAGCAGGTCGCGGTTGAAGCAGTAGATGCCCATCGAGACATTCGACTTATCAGGATTGCGAGGCGACGGCTTGGGGTTGGCAGGTTTCTCCTCCCAGCCGACGATGCGGTTGCTCTTGTCGACTTCCACGATCCCGAACTGGGAGGCAACCGAGCGATCGAATTCGATCGTGCCGATCGTCACATCAGCTCCGGATTGTGCGTGCTGCTCGAGCATCAACTGGTAATTCATCTTGTAAACATGGTCGCCGGAGAGTATCAAAACATACTCGCAAGGTTCGCTCCCAAGTGAATAGAGGTTCTGGTAAGCCGCGTCGGCGGTGCCCTGATACCAGTGCTCTCCCACACGCCGCATGGGGGGCAGCACCTGTAAGAACTCGCCGAGTTCATCGGAGAAAATACTCCAAGCCTCGCGCAGATGCCGATTCAGGGAAAGGGCCTTGTATTGGGTGACCACGAAGATGCGCCGCAGGCCGGAATTAATGCAGTTCGACAGGGTAATGTCCACAATCCTGTACATCCCGCCAAAGGGCACGGCGGGCTTGGCACGATCCCGCGTCAATGGGTAAAGGCGCTCGCCTTGTCCGCCTGCCAGAAGGCACACCACCGTGTCGTGTTCCATGCGTTGCTATCCCTCCCTGGGAATGTCACTGATTGCCAAAGCCAAGTAGTGTCCTATTTTGGATGTAGCGCCGACCTTCAGGTCGGCATGTGCTGGCCTAAAGGCCAGCGCTAGGTGTCAAACCAGGACGCCACCCAAAGCCAACGTTCGTATGGGTCGCGTTCATTTAACCCATCAAATAATATTATATCAAATAGTCTGGCGCCGAAGTGACGGGAACATGCGCCCGCTTCAATGCGTATGTGCAAGTAGTCCAAAGGCCAGAGATTAGAGGAGGAAGCATGCCCAAAAGAATCGTGGAAGGCCTTGTTTTGTGCTTGGTTTTATTCTCCCTTCCCGTCTGGGCCGAAGAATGGTCCAAGACCTTCGAGTTGAACGGTAAGGCCGACCTGCGGGTTGAAACCAACGACGCCCGCGTGCAGGTGGAGGCATGGGACCGGAGCGAAATCGACGCGCGCGTCATATCGGAAGGAATGCGGATAGGTGTGTGGGGCGGTTCAGAAGACCACCGGGTGCGAGTGCGGGATTTCCAGTCTGGAAATCACGTCGAATTGGATGTCCGCATCCCCAACACAGGTTGGATATTTGGCGTTAACACCAGATCCGTGAGAATCGAGATTAGACTTCCGCGGGAAGCCAGCCTGGATATCCATTCCGGCGACGGCGACCTATCGGTCCGTGGCCTCAAAGGCGAAATCAATCTCTCCACTCAAGACGGCCGAATCGACGCGGATTCCCTCGATGGCGTCCTACGCGCCAGCAGCGGCGATGGTAACATGCGTGTGCAGGGGCGATTCCATTCTCTAAGCCTGAAGACAGGTGATGGAACGATCTCCGCCCAGATCAAAGAAGGTTCTCAGATGGATTCTGCCTGGAGCTTGCGGAGCGGCGATGGGGATGTGGAACTGAGCCTCCCCGACGACTTCGCAGCGGATATTGATGTCCACACCGGCGACGGCCGGATTACGTCCGACTTGCCCATCACGCTTTCAGGTTCGCCGGATCAATCTTCGCTTCGCGGCACGTTGAAAGGGGGCGGTCCCATTCTCAGCGTCCACACCGGCGACGGCTCAATCCATTTGAAGCGTTTATAGTCGCTACGGTTTCGCGTGAGACTGGGGCGTCCGGCTAAAGCTAAGGTGGCGCTCATGATTACGGCATAAGCGCTAAAGCACGCGTTGACCAATGGCCCCAAAGGGGCCCGACCGTGAGTAGCCGCAGGTTTTAACCTGCGGTAAGTGAATCCTCGAGGCTGGCCAACCCCAGCGGGGTTGACCGATGAAAGGTCGGCCCCTCCAGGGCCGGGGTGGAAGGCAGGCCTTCGTTTCCGTGGGTTTCACCCACGGCTACTCACGGTGTACCGCTTCGCGGGACATCGAACACAGCAGCAGAATGATTGAAGTCGGTTCTTAGATTAGCACCTATGTGTGATTACCCTGGGGTGACCAGAGGAGTCGCTGTTGCAGCGTGATACGAACTCTCCACT
Organism: uncultured Acidobacteriota bacterium; assembly: GCA_963838915.1. Taxonomy (GTDB): domain Bacteria; phylum Acidobacteriota; class Terriglobia; order UBA7540; family UBA7540; genus CAVROP01. The sequence continues at coordinate 4,303 of CAWIUZ010000029.1, read as the reverse complement.
AAGTTTCAGTGTCGCCTTCCTGGGTCACGATGTGAAGGTCCACGGCGGGCGAGTAGCGCAGGAAGCGGTTGAGAGCCGAGAGGTAGAGATATCTGCGCCAGCCCCGAGTGGCGGAATGTCCAAAGACGACCTGGGTAATTCTCTTTTCTTTTACAAACTTCGCCACCGCATCACTGACTCGCTCGCCCTGCAAGTGCTCCACCTTGGCCTCCAGTTCTTCCGCAAAACGAATGTTGGCTGCCAAGCCGCGCTGTTTTTCATCGCTTGTGTCTGACGAGGCAACGACATAGACCACGTAAAGTTCGCCGCCCACGGCGCGAGCCAGACGCGCTCCGCGGGCGATCAGGTACTGGGAGTTAGGGTGCGGACTAATGGAGACCGCAATGCGCTCCCGCACTCCCCAGTTTCGGCTGATTTCCTTGGTGGTGAGGTAGGAGCCAAGGTCGCGGTCGACTTCCTCCGCGACTTGACGAAGCGCCAGTTCCCGAAGGGCAATTAAGTTGCCGGGTCTAAAGAAGTTGCCTAAAGCCCTCTCAATGGTTTCGAGCGGGTAGATGTCTCCCCGGCGCATCCGGTTCTGCAGCGCCTCGGGAGTCAGGTCGACCATGACAACTTCGCCGGCGCGCTTCAACACCCAGTCCGGAACGGTTTCGCGAACTGGAATTCCGGTGATGGATTGGACCAGCGGGGCCAGGCTTTCCATGTGCTGGATGTTCATGGTGGAGAGCACATCGATTTTCGCCGCCAGGAGTTCCATGACATCTTCATAACGCTTCCGGTGCTTGCTGCCCTCGACGTTGGTGTGAGCTAACTCGTCAACCAGGGCGACTCCCGGACGCCGCGCCAGAATCGCGTCAATGTCCATCTCTTCAAACCTGACACCTTTGTAGTCGACTTGGCGCCTGGGAATCTGTTCGAGCGGCAAGACGAGCTCTTCGATGGGCTTTCGCCCATGCGTTTCCACAAATCCGATCACCACGTCTTGTCCCCGGCGGCGGCGCCGGCTCGCTTCGCTTAGCATCGTATAGGTCTTACCCACTCCAGGAGCGTACCCAAGAAACACTTTCAGCACGCCTTCCTTGTTTTGCGGAGGCGCACTCTTCTCCAGCCATTGGTCTGGACTCTTGCTCATTTAATCATCCGCGTGTGCCGGCCTTGTTTGTGCATTGGGAGCCCGACTAAATTATAGGCGATATCCGCTATAATACCATCGGTGTCGAATCTTTCCCGATGGCAGATATCGCGTTACGCCGCTGCCGCCGGAATGGTGGTGGCCATCGTTCTGGTCTTTCGCCGCGTGCCGCCCGTCAACGCCACGAGCGTGGCCTTTATCTTCTTGCTGGCGATACTCTACGTGTCTGCTTTTTGGGGGCTCAGCGTCTCAATTTTCATGTCACTGCTGGCTACTCTTTCTTTCAATCATTACTTCCTGCCGGCCTTGGGCACATTAACTATCGGCAACCCTCAGAACTGGGTTGCGCTCTGTGCTTTCCTGGTCACCGCAATCACCGCCAGCCGTCTTTCAGAGCAGGCGCGGCGCCGGGCCCGCGACGCAAATAGGCGCCGCCGGGAACTTGAACGCCTCTATGCTTTCACGCAGCAATTGCTGGTCGCAGGTAGCGTGGTCGAATTGCTGAACGTTATTCCCCGGCACATCGTTGAATCGTTCGAGGTCCAGGATGCGGCTTTGTACCTGGCCAGCCGCGACGCCGTCTACCGTTCGGGAAGCGATTTTCGGGAGTTGGACGAGGATCAGCTCAAGTCCATCATGGCCCGCGGAGAAACGGTCGTGGACGTGGAACGGCACGTCTGCTACGTTCCGGTGCGAATGGGTGTTCGCTCGGTGGGAAGCCTTGGCCTTGCCGGGGTGGCTTTGGGGCGCGAGACGCTCGAAGCTCTCGGCACAGTCATCGCCATCGCGGTCGAGCGGATCAGCGCCATCGAAGCGCTGGGGAAAGCCGAAGCAGCCCGGCAGGAGGAGCGCCTCCGCTCAGCCCTTTTGGATTCAGTTACACACGAGCTTCGAACCCCCCTCACGGCGATTAAGGCTTCCGTAACCAGTCTACTGACACAGTCCGAGCTGAGTGAAGCGCAGCGGCAGGAGCTGTTCTCGGTTATCAACGAGGAGAGCGACCATTTGAATCACCTGATCGAGGAAGCCATTGAGATGGCCCGACTCGATGCCGGCGAAATCGAGCTTGAGATTCAACCTCACCCTATTCGCGAAGCCGTAGAGGCGGCGATCGGGGATTCGAAAAACGCCCTGGCGAATCATAGCGTCGAAATCCGATTGCCGGAGAACCTACCCCCTGTGCCGATGGATCCTGTGCGCATCCGGGAGGTTCTCGCTCAACTTATTGACAACGCGGTGAAGTATTCTCCCCCCGGAAGTCCGATCGTCATCTGCAGCGAAGTCTCCGGCCGATTTCTGGTCACGAGCGTGGCGGATCGCGGCACGGGAATTGACAGCTTTGAGCAGGCCCTTATCTTCGACAAATTCTATCGGGGCAGGGAACACCGCTACCGCGTTCAGGGCACCGGCATGGGACTCGCCATCTGCAAGGCGATTGTGGAGGCCCACGGCGGGAGCATGGGAGTCACCAGTCAGGTGGGAAGCGGCTCGGTGTTTTATTTCAACTTGCCGCTCTCCACGGAAAGGGCTAGGGGACTATGAGTGCGGGCAGGGTTTTGATCCTCGATGACGAGGCGCAGATTCGCCGCGTGCTGCGGACCAGCCTGGTGGCGAGCGGCTTCGTAGTGCGCGAGGCGCGCCGAGGCGAAGAAGCTCTCGAGATGCTCAGGGAAGAAAAGCCGGATTTGCTGATTATTGACATCAACCTGCCGGGTATGAGCGGTTTCGAAGTCTGCCATGAAATACGCGAGTTTTCGGACGCCCCCATCATCATGCTATCGGTGCGCAACAATGAGCGCGATAAGGTGCGGGCGCTTGATTCCGGCGCCGACGATTACGTGGTCAAACCCTTTGGCATCCAAGAGCTTCTGGCACGCATTCGCGCCAATTTGCGCCGTCACGCACCCGGCGCCGACGACCTGCCGGCGACTTTTGAGGACCGGGATCTCACCATCGACTTTGCGCAGCGAAAAGTGATTGCGCGCGGCCATCAGGCGCGGCTGACGCCCAAGGAATTCGAACTCCTCCATTACCTCGTGAGCCATTCCAACAAGGCGCTTCCGCACCGCGAACTGCTGCAAGCCGTCTGGGGACCCGACTACGGCGATCAGGTGGAATACCTGCGCGTCTTTATTAACCAGTTGCGCAAGAAGATCGAGCCTCAGCCCTCGAAGCCCCGCTACCTCCTGACTGAACCTTGGGTCGGCTACCGCTTCGCCACCCCCGAGGAGACATAGCCACATATGTTATAGTCGCTTTTCGGGAACACTTCCCTTCTGAGGCATTGATGGGTCGTTACGGAGACAACCGCTTGGCCAGTTACGCCATGCGGGTTGAAGAGTCGCAAGGCCGCTGCTATCGCGAACCTTCGCATCCCTTCCGCAACGATTATGAGCGAGACCGCGACCGCATCCTTCACTCGCGCGCCTTCCGCCGGCTTGAAAATAAAACCCAGGTCTTCACGCGGCGTTACTCTGACCATTTTCGTACGCGTCTGACCCATACGCTGGAAGTGGCGCAAATCAGCCGCACGGCGGCGAAGGCTCTACAACTGAATACCGATCTGGTGGAAGCGCTGGCGTTGGCGCACGATGTGGGGCATCCACCCTTCGGCCACGCCGGAGAAGCCGAACTCAACCGCCTGATGGGGCGTTATCAGGAGAACTTTGACCACAACCTGCACGCGCTGAGAATTGTCGAGCATTTTGAGCAGAAATACGTGGCGTTCCCCGGCTTGAACCTTACGTTTGAGGTTCGCGAAGGAATCATCAAGCACTCGCGCGATTATGATCCCGCGCATTATCCCGAACTCGCGGAGTACGCTTTGGACGCCCGGCCTCCGCTGGAAGCCCAGTTGATCGACCCCGCGGACGAAATTGCTTATAACTGCGCTGACCTTGACGACGGCTACGAGGCGAAGCTCCTCACGCTTCCCCTGATCCGCCAAAACGTGCGGTTGTTTGATTCTCTGTATCGGCGTGTTGACCGGAAATACCCTGCGGCGCGAGAGAAACTGAAGTTCAACGAGGCCTTGAAGGGTGTGTTGAACATTCTAGTAACAGACCTCATCGAGTCGACGCGTGCGCGCCTCGCTAAGGCTGGCGTAAAATCTGTGGCAGGCGTACGGGCTCATCCCAAGCGGCTGGTGGGGTTAGGCCCCCGTCGAGCCCG
>CAWIUZ010000028.1:0-7284 GCA_963838915.1 uncultured Acidobacteriota bacterium | reverse complement strand
GACGAATTGCTGTCTATCGGGATCGCGCGGTGGCCTTGCCGCCGACCGAACACCACCCTGGCTCGCCGCATTATGGAGCAGACGCAGGTTTACACGGTGCTCAGGGGAGTGCGTGGGCGGCGGCCGGTGGATTTGGCGCAACTGGAAGAGTTGCTGGCGCGCTTTAGCAACCTGGTGGTCGAACAGCCGTGGATTCGGGAGATCGAAATGAATCCCCTGCTGACCACCCCCGACCGCCTAATCGCGCTGGATGCGCGCGTGGCGCTGGACTGGGCCGGAGATCCGGGAAGCGGACCCGCCCCGATCCGCCATTCGTCCGTATCCGACGCAATATGTCTCGGAGTGGAAGCTGAAGAATGGCATGCCGGCGATGATCCGGCCGATTCGCCCGGAGGATGAGCCTCTGATGGTCCGCTTTCACGAGAAGCTCAGCGACCGCACCGTGTACCTGCGTTACTTTCAGCCGCTGAAGCTCAGCCAGCGCGTGGCCCACGAACGGCTGACGCGCATATGCTTCATCGACTATGACCGCGAGATGGCCCTGGTCACGTTCGCCGAGGATTCTGACGTGGTGCGCGTAGTGGCCGGCGATGATGTAAGCGAGGGCGCGCACCGTAAAGAGGTTATCACTTGCGATACCGGTTCTCATCCAGCCTTCGGACGGCAGATTCGCAAAAAGCGAAATCGTAGATCGGCGAACGTTCCTGAACTCCTCGAGGTGGGCAGCCCAGGTGATCTTGTCGGCTTCGGCGGCGGAGGCCGCGATGTTCTGATCGTAGTCCGGCAATGGCGTCGAAAAGTTCCGGGCGAACCAGAGGGCTCGAAAGGCAAGTGACCGTTCGGTGTCGCTGATGTGGTTCAGCACTTGCCGGATGCTCCATTTTTCGGGCGCGTAGCGATACCTCGATCGGTCTTCTGAAATTCCCGAGAACAACGCCGAGCTTTCCTCCAGTTGGGTCGCGAGCACCGCTCTAACATCGTCACCTTTGATCTGATCTATGTAGGTGAAGTAATACTCTGCGGCCTCTGATTTCGTGGGGCGTCCGATCATTGGATTAAGGCACCTCGAATGCTTTACTCCTCGCGCATCAGTATCGCAGGTTCAATGGACAAGGCGCGTCGCGCCGGAACCCACGTGGCCACAAGGCCCAGTAAAGCCATAGCCAGAACGACGCCGGCCAATATTAGTGGATCCCGGGAAGTTGCTTCATACACGATGAACGCCAACACCCGGCTCGCCAGAATTCCCAGCAGCAGTCCCGCCGCAGAACCGATAGCCAGCAATTTCAACGCGCGCCCGAGCGCGGCCTGCAATACTTCCTTCCGCTGCGCGCCAAGAGCCATACGAATTCCCAATTCTCTCAGTCGCTTGCTCACTGAGTACGCCGCCATGCCGAAGACGCCGGTGACAGCCAGCATCGCTGCTATAACGCCCAGCACGCCCAGCGCAATCGTCGCCAAGCGGGGGCCAAACAGCGCTGGAGAAAGTTCGTTGTACCGCGTGTCGATGCGAACCGGCAAGCCTTGGTCCAGTTGTCGCAGCGCGCTCCTGATGGCGGGCCCGAGTTGCCTCGGGTCGCGGCCCGAGCGCACCACCAGCCACGTCTGGCTGGACGGCCATTGCAGGATAGGAAGAAACATCGCGGCAATGGGATCTTCGGCCAGGTGATCGTATTTTCCTTGTTCCGTAATACCCACTATTTGAACACGAGTACCATCCGGCATCTTGAAGTACCCGCCTATGGCCTTGCTGGCGGAGCCGAAGACTTTGCGTGCAAACTCGAGATTCACCATGCCGACGCGCGGCGCCTTTTCATCGTCATGCCAGGTGAAAGTCCTACCCGACAGAAGCACGGTGCCCTCGGCGCGGAGGTACTCGGGAGATATGTGGTAAATGTAAGCATCAGCGGCGGCATTCGCGGGCCTCAAATCGGTTGCATCACCGCCGAAGACCATGGAATAATCGTTCGTGTCCTCCAGCAGCAACCCATCGCTTAATCCCACAGTCTCGACGCCGGGAATCGCGCCCACAGCCTCGATCATGCGCTTCTGCATGGGCGGCGCCTTGTCGCCGGTGTAACCTGCAAAGGCCACATCGGTCTCAACCAGCATGGCGTTCTGCGGTTCAAAGCCGAAATTGCTGTGCAGGGAGCGCACCATTCCGCGTACGGCGACCAAAGAGGAAGTCACCAGCACAGCGCAAATGGCAATTTGCGCCACCAGAAGCAGGTCGCGGGAAGTAATCCGCCGTCCCACCGCGCCGCTTGGTCCCGCTTTGACGATCTGGTAGGGATCCGTGCGAAGTACCTGCCTTATAGGCACCGCGCCGAACAGGAAACCGCTCGCCAATGTCAACAGCAAGGCGACCGCATAAACACGAGCGTCCGGAGACACAGCGGCGCTGGCGGGAAATCGGGGGAGTGGATTCCAGGCGCTCAGCCCGCTCAAAAGCATCACGCTGCCCCACACTCCCACCGCTCCGCCCATCAGTGAAATCAGCACAGCTTCGGTAAAGAGTTGGCGCAAAATGCGCAGGCGTCCTGCTCCGAGGGCCAACCGCAGGGCGACCTCCCTCGCACGGTCTGCGGCGTGGGCGGCAAATAAGCTCCCAAGGTTGGCGCAAGCGGCCAGCAGAATCATCGCTGCCAGCAGCATCAATCCTCCCACGAAAGCCCGCGCCGGACGAGCCAGGTAGTCGCCGAACAGCCAAGGACGAACCAACGTAAAGGTCATCTGCCCGTCGTCTTTGGGATAGGTCTTTTCGAGATACGACCCGATGGAATTCAAATCGGCGACGGCTTGTGCCGGGGTGATTCCAGCCTTCAAATGTCCCACCTGCTGGTCAACCCAACGGTTTCCGCGCGCGTTCAGATCGTTTGCGTCATGGTTAGCTATGGGTGCAAAGAAAGCGGGATGAAAGAACATTAGAGTCCCGTCAAAACCAGGAGGTGCGACGCCGATGATTGTGTAAGGACGTTTATTGAGCTGAACCGTACGGCCCACCACGCCACGATCGTCTTGGAAATGGCTGTGCCAATACGCGTAGGCGAGCACCATGTAAGGAGCACTGCCGGGGCCACGCTCATCAGAGGGGTGAATGATGCGGCCGAGATAAGGCCGAATTCCCAGAGCGTCGAAGTAGTTCCCGCTGACGTCCAGGTACCAGACTCGCACCGGATTTCCACCCGTGTCCAGACCACCTTGAGAGAAGGCGTAAGCGGCCAGATTCTCGAAGCTGCGATTACGGTCGCGCAAATCGAGGTAGTTGGGATAGGACTCCGGGGGATTGCGATCGCTCACGCGCTCGATGGTGTAGAGGCTCTCCGCTCGAGGCACATTCACCGGCCGCAGGATCACGGCATTCAGAATGCTGAAGACCGCCGTGTTTGCGCAAATGGCCAAAGCCAACGTCCCCACTGCCACGGCCGTAAAGCCCGGGGATTTTCGCAATACGCGGAAAGCTAAGCGTATATCCTGCAGCAAACCGCTCATGAGTTCTCTCCCCTGTTTCAGCTTAAACGGTTACTGAATTGGTCTCACGCGGCCGCTATCGCCTCAAACAACTCAGCACCGGAGGCTGGAGATCTCTCGTGTTGTAACTGACTATAAAAGCCCTCGGAGTGGTAATACGCAATTACGACACCATCCCTGACCCCACATAGGTCTTGTAATTACTATGTCATGCGAACGCCTGCCCTGACAAGGCGGGCAACCAGTGTTCGATTGTGGGATTCCTCTGTCCGCAATTGGGACGAGTGAAGGCGACTGCCCTGAGGCAGCAGATATCTTCGGAGCCCAGAATTGGGCTGATTGCGGGAGCAGGGAATTCATGGTATGTTCGTGGCCCGAGTGGGAATCCTTCCGGCTTGCGGTTCGTTCCTCACAGTTGACGAATTGGAGGTTTGAATGACGCCGAAAGAACGCTGGCAAGCTGTGCTCGCGGGCAAGCAGCCGGACCGCTTCCCTTGCGATTATGCCGCCACGGCGGAGGTCACGGCGCGGCTTTCGAAAGACCTGGGTTGCGCGTCAGAGCGCCACCTTTGGGAGCGCCTGGGCGTTGATAAGCTGATACTCCTCGGCGCCAAGCATCCGGGCGCGAAGGAAGACACCTGGCATATGCAGTCGCTCTGGAGCGTCTGGCGCATCGAGGTCGCAAACATTTCTTACGGCGAGAGCTTGGGGACTTACGAAGAGGTGATCACGAGCCCGCTTGCATCGGCCGAGACGGTGACGGACATCGAGCGATTCGATTGGCCGGATCCTACGGCGTGGGACGTGAGCCACCTGCGTGCGGAGTGTGAGAAGTGGCCCTCGTATCCCATCTTGGGCGGCTGTTACGAGCCCTTTTACCTTTACTGCCGGATGCGCGGCATGGAACAGGCGCTCGCGGACTTGAGCGAGAATCCTGCGCTGGCAGAGGCTGCCATGGAGCGCATCTATTACATTCACGGATCGGTGATTCGCCGCAGCCTCGAGGCCGCGCGCGGCTTGGTGGATTTCATTTACGTGGCCGAAGATCTCGGCACGCAGAACGCCTTGTTGATGAGCCCGGCAACCTTCCGCCGCTTCATCAAGCCCTGGCTGCGGAAAATGATAGATCTCACCCACTCGTTTGGCGTCAAGGTGATGCACCACGACGACGGTGCAATCCGGCCTCTCCTGCCGGAACTTATCGAGATCGGGATTGACGTTCTGAACCCCGTGCAGTGGCGCTGTGCGGGAATGGACCGGGAAGACTTGGCGCGGGATTTTGGAAAGTCTATCGTGTTTCACGGGGCCGTCGATAACCAGCAAACGCTTCCCTTCGGCACGACCGAAGATGTGAAGCGGGAAGTGGCGGAGAACATCCGCATTTTCGGACAAGGCAAAGGGTACATCGTCGCTCCCTGCCACAACTTGCAGCCCAATACCAGCACCGCAAATATCGTGGCTCTGTATGAGGCTGTGAGGGAATACGGCCGTATGAACTGAATATCTCCGCGTTGGCGGCGCCGGCCGGTTGACAGCTCCGCTTCGTATTTCTTACACTGGCAGACATGGAAGTTCATTTCTCCCCCAATACCGAGGCGCCGCTTAAGGAGTTTGCCGCCCACAAAGGCAAGGACGCCGCACAGGTGGTGGAAGAGACTGTCAGCAACATGCTCGAACGGCAGGCGCGCTTCATCGAAGGCGTTGAGCGCGGCATCGCTGCCGCCGACCGTGGCGATCTGGTAGACCACGAGGAAGTGGTTAGCCGTATCGAACGGCTTTTTCGATCGTGACTCGCATCCGCTGGACAACCGGATAGTGGTACAGTTTGAGGATGTAGCGGCGAGTTTAGCTCGCCAAATGGCGGCGTAAAGCCGCCCCTACATCAAACTTGGAACCGACGCACAAAATGCGCAAAACACTTCTGGCAATCATCGCGTTTATCCTCACCGCGCAGGCGGCGTGGGCCGCATCAGCCGCGCCTGTCACGCAAAGCAGCAACGGTTGGACGGTAACCGCAGACGGCGAACACGGAGTGCTGACCGTCAGCCACGACGGCCTGGGCACGGTCCTGAAAGAGGTTCACCTGAATCTCGAGGGCGAGCACCGTCTGACAAGGCTGAAGAGTTGGTCGGCGGAGAAGCTAGGCGCGGATCGAATTTCGATTCGAAGCACGGAACCTCGCACGGCCTGGGAGTTCGAACTGCGACCGGAGGCGCTCGAGATTTCAACCACGTCTTCAGAAGGGTTGCTGACTGCGGAAACCCCGGCTCCGCCTGATCGCATTGTGGCGCGCCTGATGGACCCGCGAGGGACGCCGGTGAATTGGATGATGACACCGGAAACCAAACACGGTTATGGGGGAATCGAGTTCAGTGCCCCGTCGTTTCTGCCGCGGCGCAATCCTGACGTGATGTATCTCGCGCTGGGGCAAGTGGCTGGCTCCAATCTGCACAGCCTCTTCGATACCAAGACGGACACGGTGCTCGAATTCTCCGAGCAGAGCCTAATGCAGCGAAAGCCGCAAAACCCGAATCTTCTGGAGGTTTCCATCCCTGTGCCGGGAAACAGCATGGTCCGGCTCATCCCCGATTATTTCACAAGGGTTTTGGGCGCTCCGGCCTACGTGCCGTTCGACGACAGCTATTTCAGCCGCGCGCCCATGGTCTGGGACAGTTGGAGCAGCTACTACGAAGGTGTGCGCGAGGAGGACGTGGTCCGCAACGCGGATTGGATTGCCGAGCACCTGAAGGCTTACGGATATCAATTCGTGCAGCTTGACGACGGCTACGACCGCGGTCCCAAAGGCGAGCACGACTGGATCGGAACATGGAACCCGCAGAAATTCCCGCACGGGCCGAAATGGCTCGCCGATCACATCAAATCGAAAGGCCTGCGCGCCGGCGTCTGGCTTGTGCCCAGCGCCTATGCCGGAGCCGTCGAGCAACATCCGGACTGGTATTTGCGTTACAAAAAGAACGGAGCGATCATCCTCGATTACGACACTCCCACATTGGATTCCACCAACCCGGAAGTTCTCGATTTTCTCAAGAAGGAATTCACCACGCTGGACGATTGGGGATTTGACTATTACAAGTTCGACGGCGAGCACGACTTTCTGAAATACGTCCCAGGCGTGGACCTTGATAAAATCGCAGACAAGAACGTGGACCCCATTGTGGCTTACCGGAATCGCCTGAAGCTGATCCGGGAAACGATCGGCCCGCACCGGTTCATCGAAGGGTGTCCGGCCGGAACGCCGCTGGACGGGATCGGGTATTTCAACTCCGCTTTCACCGGAGAAGATCCCCTATAACAGTTGGCAGGGGATGTACTCGGTTTTCAGTTCAATCAATGCCAACGCGTTCTTGAATCACTTGGTGCTCTACGTCATGCCCGGCGAAGCGGACGTGGAGCCGCCCATGAGCGAGGCCGGAGCAGTTAGGCCACGATTTCATGGCGCTTAAGGACACTAAGGGGAATAGCGTTTTCCCGAAAGGCTGGTGCGATGCGGCAAGGAAGCCTTCCGGCACCTGGGTGGAGTATTGGTGGCCGAAGCCCGGCGAAAAGGAGGGCTCCCGCAAGCTCACGTATGCCGTGGGCGCCGAAGGTACGCCGTACGTGGTGGCCGCCGGGATCCATGACGACAAGGCAACCATTGCGGAACTCTCAAAGCTGACCAGCAAGAAATAACCGTCGGCCCTCACCCACCCCACGACCATTAACCTCGCAACAATGCCCTTCCTCCCGCGAAGGAGGAAGGGCATCACGTTGGCAAATGCAAGCGTGTACGAGAAGAGTTATGCTTAACCTATG
>CAWIUZ010000027.1:0-7641 GCA_963838915.1 uncultured Acidobacteriota bacterium | reverse complement strand
CGTCCGAAATCACCATGTCCTTGCATAAGGTCCCATGCTTTTCCGCTGGATTTCTCAGCGATGGGAAGTAGCCAAGTCATGGGCCGCCGGTTTCTGAGATGTGCCACTTTCGGCTATTCCGACCGCGGAACCAAGTTTAAAATCGTGGGTGTTACCTGGTCCGGCCGGACTCCGGCCATCTCATTCGGATCACGGTTCCCGCGCTGCTCTCGGCGTCGCGCGGCCAAAACTTCCCGGTCCGCCTCGTTTTTCACGCGCTCCATGCGCCTGACCATTGCCGCCATTGCTTCCCGCGCAAGCTTGATACTGCGCCGAAGCTCTGCATTTTCGCCGCGCAGGCGACGGTTAATTTCGGCCATGGAGGTGGCTTGGTTGGGAGGGTTCCTGTAATTAAGGATGGCAGCCCGTACTCGCGGGTACGCACAGCGGCTCGTGAGCAAACTGCAGGTACACGGATCGGCCTGCCCTCCTTCGCCACAGTGCTCGCGTTGATCTTGAGCGTCCCGCGTCGAGCCTTACGAGCCAAGTCGGGATCTTGCGGGCGCCGGTCCACCAGTCTCTGCAGCGCCCCCATAAGCTCCTGCTCGATCGGGCGCAGTGCGGAATGTTCAATTGGCCCTTGCATATCTTGTCTCTGTCTCTACCCGAGGTAGCCCGACGCTGAATCGCTTTCATAACGGCAGCGCTTTGAAGGGCGCGAAACTCCGAAATGCGGTAATCCTTTTCGAATCCACCCGCGACGGCTTTCATCCAGGCGGTCTGATTTTCCAAGTAACGGCGCACCCAATAGACCTCATGTTCGCCATCGATGGCATACGCTGGGCACCCCAGGCACACCTCAGGGCTTCGGTAGGTGTAATTCGGCTCGCGGTTCGCCCAGTGCGCCGTGCCCGCAAGTTGATGGCACCGAGCTTGCCCGGGTGCCAGGCGCAGGAAGCACTTTCCGTGGCTCGAGAACCAAATACGCAGGTCCTGCTTAACAACCCATCGCTCCATGGCGAACAAGCCCTCGCGCTCCTCCAGTCCGGCGATGATGCCCTCCAATTCTGTACGGTGCGCATCGATGAGTTTCGCCATCCGGCCAGCGATAGGACGCACGCCACGAGCCATTTCATAAAAGAACAAGGCAGTTTGGCGGGTGCGGACGCTGTCGCATCACCTCCAACAGGGTCGGGTCGCTGCCGAGATAACCTTGCTCGGTCATCGCTAGCGACAAGTGGTGGAACTGCTGAGCGATCGCCGCTATCATCCGGGAGTCCGTGCGGAACACGTAAAGCGCAAAAGTTTTCCGCCAGGAGTGGGATCGGAGGCATGCGCCGCGGCTGGTCCGGTATTGGGCTAGATTCTCTCCATGCCGGTTGCGGTCTGGTAGTCCGCTGAGGTCGACATAGGTCCCAATGAACTGGCGTTGGTAGGCGAGCAAGCACCCCCCAAGGATTTTTCCAATCATGCGGCTATTTTTGGGTAAGCCCCTTGGCCACGTCATTTGGACAATGAGGTCCTTGCACCGCGTACCATTCGTCGGGAGGCTGCGCAACGGAGCGTAAAGCTCCTGTAATACCTGGGCAGCACGCACCGGTGCTGGAATTTCCTTGATGCCGACGGGTCGGGCCCCCAGCAGCCATTCAGCTTCGACGGGAGCAGGACGCGTCTTGGCAAGAGTTCCCTTGAGGAAGAAGAGTTCATGCAAGCCCGTCTTGCTGCGCCGGACTTCGATGCAAACTGGCAATCGGGTGTCCGGGTTAGTACCGGCCCGCAACCCACAGACCTCGTTGATACGGATTCCCGCCTCACTTTGTAGAACGATGATGCAGGCTGCGCATACATCCTCGATTAACGCCCGAAGCGCCTGGTGCACATCGAGATGCGATGTGTGCCAAGCGCCATGGTGCAGCCGTCGGCTTGTAGTCGGATACAGGGAAACTCGCCACGGGGAGTTTTGACCCTCGATGGGCGAGAATGCGAAGCCGGCGATCGCCTTGCCTGCCAGCAGCGCCTGTCTGCCAACGGAGCAGTGAGAGGCGGCGGCACGTGCATCGAGATACAGTCGGTGCAGCCGGATGAACGTCAGCGGCGGGGACACCAAGCATTCGATGTGCGGCGGCCATAATGGGTAATGCGACCTCGTCTGGAATCGGCGAGATCCAACCCATGGTTTTGGTAGCCAAGTCATGGGCCAAAGATTTTGGCGAACGTCCGGCAAATGGCACGTTAGGCAGGGGGTCGATGCCTGCATCCTTCAAAGCGCCACTCTGCCGCCATAGCAGTCTCCAGATGTTGATCCGTCCGACTACACTGGTGACTGTCTTGCCTCCGGGAGAGGCGCCGTCGTCGCTTCCCGTCGCCTCCGGAATGATCTCGGGGTCTGTCTCGTCTGCTTCGGCGAGATCTCTCGCTAAATCTTCAAGGTATTCCTGGCTGGCCGTGGCATTGAGTTCCGATAGCGCTGAGTAATCGCGGCGGACCATCCATCTGACCAGATAGCGCAACGCCCGAGAGATGTGAGTTGCACTCCCAGGCGCCATTGGAGGTCCCTGCCGCGGATCAGCAAAGAGCGACCATGCAAACCGTTTCAGGGAATAACGTAGCCGTGCATGTTTGGGATCGGTGAAAAGGCATCCGTCGGGCAGCTCGAACTCCCAGCGAATGGATGATTGGGCTGGGTGTTGACCAGGCGTAGTGCTGTCCAGCCTCCACACTGCATCGCCGAAGCGACTCGACTGCGATACAGGAAAATCTTCAGCTCCCGCTGCCATTTGGATCTTGGCGCTATCACTCGCTGCGATCTCTTGCGTGGTCAAGGGAATCGGCATGGATGAGTGTTCACTCCGGAAGTGGTAGAACCGGAAGATCGAGTTGGCGTGCGCGAGACTGTACGGCGGCGCTGAATTGGGGCAGCCAAAAGCGGGAAAGCCTACGTTCAATTGGAGCCATCCGGGCCAGCCATGCCTGGGGGGCCATGGTTTCGCGAGTGCGGCGCACGGCCTCCAGCAGGTTATGCGCCTGGGCGCAAGCGTATGGGGATTGGAGATCGAGTTGTGCGAGCGGGCATAGCGGACACAAGCCGTAGCCATCGCAGAGCTTCCCCCTGGAGGAAAATGGCGAGTCGTAGGGATCGAGACAACTCCATCCGGGGGTGGCGGCCCCCTGGTCGGTATCGTGGGGACGCTCGCGCGGATCAACGCCGCCGTTGGTCTCGCGCCAACGAGTGCGTAACGCCATCACCTCGCCAAGCCGTTCAGCATTGCGCTGGCGTTGGGCATCACTTACGTAGTGTACGTAGGTGGTATCCGCACGCCGGTGGTTGCCGAGCACCTGGGCGGCACGCAGGTCCCCGCTATTCAACACCGTACCCAGGTCGAGCATCGTGGGGCGGATCTGGGCAAGCGAGAAGGGCTTCAAGTGGTGATCTTCACAAAACTGTCGCAATCCAATACGCCACGTGCTGCTGTGGCCGTTGGCGCTATAGTTGCTGTACGTGGTGACCGTGGGGTGCGCCTGTCGCGGAACGAATAGCAACAGGCGATTCGCAAGGTGGGGCCTGGCCAACCGCCGTGCCCGTTGAGTCCATTCTCGAAGAAACGCAACGATTGAAGCGGGGTTGTCAGGGGCCTCATGCTCGACGGGCGTGATGGAGAGTTGCCGGCTTTGGGAACGCCCCTTGTAAGCGCGGAACACAAGTACCCTTTGACCAATCCGCTCCTCGATCGCGCAATCCTCCAGGTTGCTGTCGAGAAGAGTTTGAGGGTTGTACCTGGTGTGAATTGCCAGGAGCAGTACGAAGGGCACGAGAAGGCGATCATCGGGGTACAAAACAGAGCGCACAGCCAGTAGACCTCCATGATTCTTCTTTATTGCCCGGAACAGGAACGGATGTTCCTGCAGAACCCGACCGTAGTTCGGCACCGAATCTGGGAATGCCTGAGTAAGGGCGGCCAAACAGGCGCCCAGATCGGTGTAATCGCGATATGTACTCGGTCGAGTGGGAACGCGGTCGCGCGCCTCTTCCATAAGCAGGATACCCTCGGTAACACGCTTGCGAGTTTCGAGAACCTCGGTAACAGAGGCGCGATAGACAGCGCGTAGCTCATCATCGGTCAGCACAGGAGCCGGGCTCGATTGACGCTTGGCCCCCGGCCAACAGAACATGGGTATACACAGGCCTTTGGGCATCTCATGCATCCACGGAGCGTGACGCGCCAGCCATGAGACCAGGATTCGTACCACAGCGAAGTAGCCCTGGCGGCTTCGGACGGCCCAGCGTGCGTGACCAGAGGCTGGATCAACTTGGTTCAGCCACTTCACGAAACCGTTTAGGCGCGCGGTTGTGAGGGCTGCCAGCCGGATGGCTGCGAGGTTATTCTGCAGCAGATAAGCGCAGAAAGTGCGCAATGCTACTGAAGCCAAGCTTCGTGTCTGCCATGCTCGAAGAGCGTAGGCCTCGGAGAATGCCTCCGAAAAAGGACCTGCCAGATGCGGCAGGTCGAGAAGGTAGCTCAGATCAATGACCTGTGGCTCAGCCCATCCGGGTCGTGGGAACACAGCACGAAGGAACGGCACACCATTATTCTTCCCGCGCTCAATCCGCCGTCTGGCAGTAACGTGAGTCATCGGCACGACGGCGGTGTTCGGCGAGACACTTCTCTGGGAAGGGTTCTGTCGATCCAGTTGAGCGAAACGCGTTGCAATGGGGCGGCTAATTCCCAAATTTCTCCCTCAAGAACCTGTAGACGTTCAGATTAACTTCCGTCCGATAGTCATCGACCACGCGCAGGTATGTGTTCAGCGTGGTCGCGAGCTGCCTGTGACCGAGCCTCGCCTGGACGATCTTCCATGGTTCTGCATTGCCGCCGGCGCGTTCCGCGTGATACATCCATGCGGCGAATGTGTGCCTCGCGTCATGAAAGGTATGTGCTGCCTCTGCCGATTGATAGAGTGCGCCGGTTTCAGGGTCGGTTTTGGTGACGCTGCGGGTTAACCCGGCAGTCCGTACAGCGGCCGTGAAGGCACGGGAAAGTGTTTCAGCCCGTATCGGCTTGCCTGCGTCATGACGAGACGCATTGCCATTCACGAAGAGACTTTCCGGATTCGCGCGAAGGCCGTGGCGCCGACCAACAGCGATGCATTCCGCCCGCTCTCCGTCGATATAACGCCTCAGTTCCAGCACAAGGTGCGCTGGGATCAACACCCAGCGCGGACGTAATCCCTTGGTTCGCACGACGCGCAACCGCAGCGCCGCATGCGGCTCCATAGGGTCCGGCGTCAAATCGCGAACCTGATTGATTGTGAGGCCAGCGATCTCGTCGACGCGCAGCCCTGTCCATAGACTAATCTCGGCCGCGAGGCGGTCGCGAGATGGGCGGCCACCCGTTTGCTGTTCACTGGGTAAGGGACCGAGCGCACGCGAGACCAACGCCCATTCCTTACTCGATAATGGACGGACATGATCGTCCGCAGATCTTGTACTGAGAGGGAACACTCTCGACACTTGGCACATGCTGACACTTGGCACCGTATGAGCCAACGGATTCGCATCGATCGGCCTGACCACCTTTAGGACCTCCCGCTGAAGGAGGGATCCGCCGCTGTAGTAGCCTTTCTCCGATGCCCACTGGTAAAGCGAGATCACTGTTCCCATCCGCCGCCGAATGGTGCGCAACTCATAGGGCTCACACGTGCGCGGACTGACGGCATGAAGCATGGAATCGCGGTAGGCGATCAAATCACGCTCGTCTGCGATGTCCCATGCTCTTCCGGTATGCCCGAGGTACCGCCACCAATCGCACAGATCGTAGGCAGCGTTCGCCACGGTCGTCGGGCGCCACATGCTTCTGGCGGGAGGATATTGATGGCACAGCCAAAGCAAGGCTGGCTCAATCACGCAGTGCGTTTCATCGTCCACAAGGAAACTGTATCCAGGCGGCAGCGAGTCTGCGGCGAAGGGATCGTCCCTGGGCAATCCAACTGAACGGTTAACAGTAATCATCTGGGTCAGCGGGCACGTCAAAAGAAATCGGGATCGCACAAACAATGGATCTGATCTGCGGAGAGTTGGTCCGGTTGAGTACCAAGCGGAATCTCTACGACCCGCACGGCCAACTTGGTGACGAGGCGAGCGGCGATGGTGATGCCGGCCCGGCGTCCCGCATTATCGCCATCCAGCATCAGTGTGACTTGGCGGAAGTGTTGTTGAAGAAGCGCTTCCTGCCGTGCTGAAAGCGAACATCCCATTAGCGCAACCACGCATGGAAACCCGGCCTGATGTACGTTCAGGCAATCAAAGAATCCTTCGACCACGATAACGGCTTTCCCGTGGCGAACGGCGCGGTGGAGATTGAACATCACGAGCGACTTGCGGAAACGAACCGGAAACTTGTACCTCGGTCCGCTTTGTCCGATGCTCCTTCCAGCGTAAGCCACCAGGGCCCCGGTGTCGTCGTGGACGGGGAAGATGATCCGACCTTCCATCGAGCCATTCCCAGAGTAGAAGCCTATGCCGAAGTGGGCGGCTGTATTCCGGTCCACCCTGCGCTGGGCGAGGTACGGGTGGGCCGAATCAACTGTAAAGAGTTGAAAGGCTAAGGGCTGGTTGTTTTCTTTGGCGGCAACTGGCGGGTATGTTTCGTCTCCCCCGGTGGCGGCAACAATCTGTTCGCTCGAGACCGGCGCGACAGAAAACCGCTCCTGAAGCTTGAGCGCCGCGTCACGAATGGAGCAACGTTCCATGGCCGCCACGAAGTCGAACACGTTCCCGCCTCTCCGCCAACCACGTGAAGCCGCGCAAGAATCCGAATGGCAAACCCACACATTCTTCTCGGTGTTCACGATGAAGCTTTGAACGCTGCCCTTCGAAACATGAGTGGGGAGCGGACAGCGACCACGCAGATAGGGCCCATGAACGCGACGCAGCGTTAAGCCATAATACGCGATGGCCATTTCGATCGAGACGACCCGTTTCAATACCTTGAAATCCACCCAGGTCGAGCGCATTCCGCCCGTTCCCTCCGAAACTGTGATACAGCCCGTTCGGCACGCAAGCACCGGCGCGAGACCTCCTCAGTCAGCCCGAGCCAACGCATATTCAGGACAGCAGCTGCACTCTCCACCGCGACGAACTGGCGCGAGTGAAGACGACCAAATGCTCAATTAGACGGTACAGCCGCAAAAAGGAGAGAACTGGTTTCAAGAAAATAGAGGAAGAACAGCTTTGACCAGGAAGGGTTCACCGAGACGTGATTCCGGGCAGTTCCCTACTGACCACTTTCAGCCCCACATTTACAGCGATGCCAACGCCTTTCCTTCACCTCGGTCCTGGGAGTTTGTCTCGCACATCCTCGATTCGCTCGACTCCCAACCGAACCCAACGATTGAACACGAGGTCATTGCAGGAGCAGTGGGAACAGGCGCAGCCACGGAATTCTCGGCCTTTCTGCGGATGTTCCGAGAATTGCCCAACATTGATGCCATTCTGTTGAACCCAACCCAGGAACCGGTGCCGGAGAATGCGGCCGCGCAGTATGCGGTGGCTTCGGCCCTGGCCCGATGCGCCTCCGATACCAACTTCGACCGCATCTGCCTATATCTGAATCGCCTGCCGACCGAGTTTCGGGTGCTGTGTGTGCGGGATGCCACCCTTCGCCA
>CAWIUZ010000026.1:0-13869 GCA_963838915.1 uncultured Acidobacteriota bacterium | reverse complement strand
GGCGATACCATCAGCAGCCAGCCGGACCCCTGATCTGACCGCCAGGAGCACAGCATGACTCTCGAGCCGGGCACCAGCGCGGTGGGGCAACTGTCGAGCCACCTGGCCGCCTGCCTCAGCGGCGACCCGGCCTGGGACCTGGCGCTGTCCCGCCTGGCCCGCGGCGAAGCTGGCCTGCATCTGGCCGTGCTGACCGAACCGTCCTGCTCCCTGCTCCTGGATGGGGCCAAGACCATCGAGTCCCGGTTCTCCCGCGTCCGCTGCGCCCCCTACGGCACCCTCGCCAAGGGCAACATCGTCGTCGTGAAGAAAACCGGCGGCCCCGTCACCGGTGCCTTCCAGGCCGGGACGGTCCGCAGCTACCACCTCACCCCCGCCCGCGTCGCGCAGCTCCGCAACCAGTACGCCGCACGGAGTCGCGCCGGCGATAACCAGTTCTGGGCCGATCGCGCCGACTGCGCCTACGCCACCTTGGTCGATGTGACCCATGTGCGCCTCCTGGCAGCGCAGGCGTTCCCGAAGAAAGACCGGCGCGGCTGGGTGCAGCTCACTCGGCCCAGCCACCAGGAGACGCTGCTATGACCAGCATGAACCCCGCTGTCCTCGCCATCGCCGGGCCGATCGGGTCCGGCAAGACCACCACCGCCGACCTCCTGGCCCAGCGGCTCGGCTGGCCACACGACGGGTACGGCGACACGATCCGGGCCATCGCCACCGCACGCGGCCTGCCCGCCAGCCGCAGCATCCTCCAGCAACTCGGCGTGGAGCTGACCGGTGCCTGTGGGGCACCTTCACCCGCCTGGTCCTTGATCACGCCCGGCGGGCACCAGGGCAGCAGCTCATCCTGGACGGCCTGCGCCACCTGCCCGCCGCCACCGCCCTCCGCGAGGCCATCGCCCGCTCCCCGGCATCATCATCTACCTGACGTGCCCGCCAGCACCGCCCTCACCCGCGCCCGCCGCCGCGACCAGGCCACCGGCCCTGGCGCAGTAGATGCCCGGCATGCCACCGAACTCGGGCTGCCCACGGTCCGCGACCACGCCGACCTCATCATCCAGGCACGAGAACTCAAGCACGCCCAGGTTGCCGGGCAGGTCATCTGCTACCTGGAAGCACGCCTCGGCCGCGCACCCGGAGACCGCCGTGCCTGACCGCTTCACCAGCATCATCGACGTCCACGTCATCCTCCGCCGTGCCGGGAAGATTCTGCTGCTGCGCAGCCGACGACCAGGGCGAAATGGGGAATGGCTTTGGCAAAATCGTTTTGATGGTAATAGGCGAGGCCGAGGTTGAGGTCAAGTCCCGTGACCTGGGGTGCGAGGCGCTTGGCGTTCGCGAAAGCCTCGACGGCTCGTGCGTATTCGTTCCTGCGCATGTACACTACGCCAAGGTTGGAATAGGCCGCCGCGGAGTGCGGGTCGATTTTAAGGACCGCACGGAATCCCTGCTCTGCCGCAGTGTAATCGCGAGACTCCAGCGCGCGCTGAGCCTGCTCGAAGATTGCCTTGGGATCGGGCGGAGATTGCTGGCAGGGGATATCCGCGCAACAAGCAAGGGCGAGCAGCAGAGCGGCAATGCCCGCCGGGAAAGCTCTATTCAAAGCTCACAGCTCCTTCCACGATCATGATAGGCTCAGACTGCTTCTCACGGGTGGGAAGATTGTGCTGAGGCAGGCTGGGCCGACGGG
Source organism: uncultured Acidobacteriota bacterium (assembly GCA_963838915.1). Lineage (GTDB taxonomy): Bacteria > Acidobacteriota > Terriglobia > UBA7540 > UBA7540 > CAVROP01. The sequence continues at coordinate 12,182 of CAWIUZ010000026.1, read as the reverse complement.
ACAACTCGATTGGATTCCATTTGATTCATCAGGCTGCGGACTTTCGCCGCATAGGCGCCGTTGGGCTCAGCGCGCACGTAGGCCAGCATTTCGGCGTAGGCCTTGCCATAGGCGCTTTGCTTCAGGTAGACGTCGGCCAACCTCACATGAACTTCCGCCGGAAGTGATTTATTGAGCGACTGGGCCTTTAAGAATTCCTGCTCAGCGTCTGCGAATTGACCCAGGTGATATTCGTCCGCGCCTAATTGAAAGTAGAACTGCCAGGACTGGGGAGATCGTCGCAGGCCTTCCTGAAGGACGGTTTTGCTCTCCTGGTACTTTTTCTGGTTGTAGTAGAGCTGGCCAAGTTCGTTGTACGTGTCCAGGTAGTCGGGGTCACATTCCATGGCCTTCTTGAGCGCCGCTTCAGTGGCCGGGAATTGCTGTTTCTGGTTCAGGACCAGTGCCAGATCTGCTTGGGCGCGTACGTAACAAGGGTACTCTGCGACCGCTTTGCCAAGGTGGGATTCAGCCTCGGCAAGGTTGTTATTCCGCAGTGCTGCCGATCCTTTTTCGTACTCTTTGCGTGCTTTCTTGGGTGCATTGTTATCCGTGAATGAAGCGGAGGCGGGAGGCGGAAGCGATTTCGTCGTAGAACCAGGGAGAAGGTGGATGTTGACCACCAGCTTATCGCCGACGGTGCCGAGACTCAGATCCTGACGGTAGACTTGGAAGCCCGGGGCGGTCACGGTCAGATGATAAGAGGTTCTGGCCAGACCGACATATTCAAAATACCCGGCGGTATTCACAGGCTGGTCGCCGCAGTTCATGCCCTCGGTGGTTTCCAGGTGAACGATTACGCCGTTCGTGACGCTGCCGCCATAGTCGGCTTGGATCCACCCGCCGAGGGTGACGGTGTTCTGGGTCGATCCGCCCAGTTCCGACGGAGGCCTGTGTTGGCCCTGGGCCAAAATCACGCTGGGAGCGCCGAGTGCCACCAGCATCAGAATGACCGCACTTGGTCGGGCGAGGGGAACTCGCGAGGGCATGATGTGCCTCTCCTGAAAATTGCGCTCTCTTTGTCATTCCCGCGAAAGCGGGAATCCATTTTACTGACAGTGGGTCCCTGCTTTCGCGGGGACGACGACGCTGATTTTCATTGCCTCGGGTGGGCCAGAGGCCCCTGGAAACTCCTCCGCTGATCCCGCTCCGCTTCGAGGAGCCCCGGAAAGTGGAGTGTAACATTCCGGGTCTCCGGCAGCAATGTTAGCTGGTACTGGATAGATGAATGGCGTATCTATAAACCTCTTCGCGAAGGGCGGGGCTTTGGCCCCGCCGCCTTAGGTTCGTCCCTTGAACGGGCCTTTAGGCCCTGAAGCCGCAATTGTTGCAGGGGCTAAAGCCCCGACGTACCGTCCGGGCGCGACCGGCGGGGCTGAAGCCCCGCCCTTCCACCTGAAAAATCAACACCACTTATCTCTACAACTGAGTATGAGGATTGTGCCCGCATAATTCTCGACATTCACAGTATCTGGCGACCCCCTCACCCGGCTCGCTACGCTCGCCACCCTCTCCCCCAAAGGGGGCCGGAGGGCATTGTCAAACGTCAAAGCGGGCCAGGACACCAGTAGGGACGGCCTTTGTGGCCACGCTGGGCACCCACAAGGGGTGCCCCTACGGGTCGTGTAACGCGGGCGAGACGCCCGCGCTACGCAGGTCAAAAGAAAAAGGCCCTGGCTGCCTTTTGATGCAGCCAGGGCCCAAATACAGTCGAACAATCTATACGTCAAACTAGAAGGTGAACTTCATTCCCAGTTGGACCTGACGCGGATCCCAAGTGCCGGCCACTTCGCCATTGCCTGCGTTGAATTGATCTCCACCGCAGGAGCGGCCAAAGGCCGGACTGCCGTCTGCATTGGGATTGCCGTTGCAGCCGATGTAGAGCCCTAGCCACTGCGTATGGTTGAAGGAGTTGAACGTTTCCAGCCGGAACTGAAGCGCGGAATGCTCGCCTTTGAACCAAGGTATTTGAAAATCCTTGAAGAGGGCGAGGTCGAAGTTGTTGCGGCCGGGACCGGTTAGCATATTGCGTCCCGTGTAGCCGAACATCCCTGGCTGCCCGTTGGCATAAAATTGGTCCAGGGTAGGCTGCGACAGGACGGAGGGATCGAACCACCTTACCATGGGACCGAATGTCGGATCGTTGTAGGTGCTCTTGTGGATCTTGAGCGGGCCATTCGTATTGCACATGACCTCGCCGCCGATGCCAGACGACAATCCTGCAACACCACAGATACTGCCGTTCCAAGTGCCGTTCATGGGGCCGACCGGTTCGCCCGTAAACATGGCAGTGATGCCACTGATCTGCCATCCCCCGAGAGCCTGTTTGGCGATAGCATTGGAGGAGTGCTTAAAGAATGGCAACGCGTAGATGTAGTTCAACATCAGGACCTGGGTACGATTGAGGTCGGAGGTTCCCTTCCACCTATTCATGTCGTAGTTCTCATCCACTGAAGTGAATTGATAAGCAGAAGTGGAGTTGTCGATCATGTGTGCCCAAGTGTAAGCAGCTTGGAAGGTCAAGCCGTAGCCGGTGGTGTGCCGGAAGTTGGCTTGCAGGGCGTTATAGCTAGACACGGCGGTAAACTGCTTTTGCCGGATGTTGCTAAAACCCTGGTAGTAGCGGAAATAATCGGGGATTGCGTTGTTGTGGATAAGGACATCCTGCACGTTGCAGACGCCGTTGGAATCACAACCTGACGTTCCAGCCAAGGCGGGAACGGTCATGGTCTTCACGACGGGGATGGGAATCTGATTCAGGTTCCGATTGGAATCCAGATGCCGCCCCTGAGTGCCGACGTAAGCCACAGAGAGGATGTTACCTCCCCGAAACTCATGCTGCACGTCCAGGTTGTACTGGCTGACGGCGGGGTTCTTCTGATAATAGGGAATCGACTGGATGCCGGCCGGGCTCACACCGGCGAAGCCGCCGGACGAGAAATTGTAGCCGTCGATGTTGTACCTGGTTGGGCCCAGAGTGGTGGGGGCATTGCCCTCGAGCCCGATGACGTTGGCGTCGTTACCGTTTCCAGGCTCGTAGTAAATGCCGAATCCGCCACGGATCGCCGTCTTGCCGCTACCCGTTGGATCATAGGCAAACCCGATGCGGGGACCGATATTCTCCTTGTATGGCACCTGGCAGCCCTTCGAGATCGGGCCTACGCCGCATTCCACCAGCCCGTTGCCGAAGCCTGAGAAGTCGTAGATTTGGCCGGTAGCCGGGTTCTTGTGCAGGAGTCCATCAGAGCCGAGCACCGAGGCCAGAGCCGGGTTGTAGAGGGACGGCTCAAAGCCCGAATCGACCGTCGGATGCGTCACGTCATGGGGCGGAATCAGGTAGTAGTAACGCACACCGTAGTTGATTGTCAGCCTGTGGTTGACCTTCCAGTCGTCCTGGAAGTAAGGCTCGAAGTCCGTACGTCGCCAGTGTCCCACGCCGTAACCGCCGGTGTAGTCACCGTGGTTGTTAAAGGTTCCTTCCGTGTAGGAGTTAATCCGGCCCAGGAACATGTCCGCCAGCCCGTTACCCGTGGTGAGGGGGCCGGAATTCGTGAAATTGTAAATACCTTGCACCTCGGTGCCGAACTGCTCGGTCAACTGGAACTTCTCCAGGAAGAACCCGAACTTGAGGGTGTGCCTCCCGTGCAGCAAGGCCACATTGTCGCGATAAGTGTAGACAGGCTCGGCATCGTAGGGGCCGCGGTAGTTGCCCTGGTCAACTCCCCAGCTAAAGGGCACGCCGCCGCCGACGTTCAGTGATGGCAGCAACTTAACTCCTGCATTGGCAGGGAAGAATACGCTGGCATCCCAGTCAGAAGGCTTCGTGTTCGATTTGGCGATACTCCCGGGACCCGGCAACGTAGAGATCGTGTGCGGGGTATCTGTGTAGCTCATGATGAATTCGTTCATGAGGGTGGGCTTGAAATTGTAGTTGAAATGGGCCACGGCCTGCCGGGCGGGAACGATGTAGTTAGAGGCAGTTGTGTCGTAGCTTGATCCCGACCAGAGCGCTGGGACGGTCTCCTTGGTCCAGGTATCGCTCGAGAAGCGCACGAACAGCGAAGCCTTGTCGCTAATGTTCTGGTCAACGCGGGCGACCGTGTCGCTGAAATTGGTCGGTACCTTGTGCGCGCCAATGTATCCCACTGGTCCATTGTTGGGCAGGGGAACGTAAGCATTCAGCCAGTCAGCCCCGTTATTGTTCACGGGGGTGACTTTGTCCACCTGCACGCCATTGACTGTCGGCAGAACGCAATACCCTGCGCCGAAGATGTTCGGGTATTGTGCGCCCAGGTAATTTCCAGAATTCTTGTCGCACTGGCTGAAGTCACCGGTTCGCATCAAAGCCGTGGGTACGGATCCGCCAACTGTGGTGGCGGCGCGGTACAAGGCACGCTCTTCTGAAAAGAAGAAGAACGTTTTGGTCTTGCTGGTGTTGTAGACTTTGGGAATGTAGAAGGGCCCGCCGATGGTGCCACCGAAGATGTTCCATTGGAGAGGGCTCTTGGGGGCATTCCCGCCTTCAGGACTGATTTGCCGGTTGGTGAAGAAGGGGTTGGCATCGAAAGCCTGGTTGCGGTTATATTCGTGAGCGCTCCCGTGGAAGTCCTTCGTGCCACCCTTGGTCACCATCTCGATCAGCGCTCCAGCGTGCTGGCCGACATCCGCGCCGTAGTTCGAGGTTGAAACGCGGAATTCGGCGATGGTTTCGACGCCTGGAGTAACTGCGCCGCCGCTCGCCTGGGAGCTTTCCTGGGCGTTGTTGCCGCCGTCGTATTCGATCTGGCTATATTCGTTGCGGTTGCCGTTGAAGGAAACGGATACTTCGCCGCCCGCGTGACCGAGTTGCATGGCGGCCGTGGAAGTCCTTGGTGCCGCCTTTGGTCACCATTTCGATCAGCGCGCCCGCGTGCTGGCCTACGTCCGCGCCGTAATTGGAAGAGGAAACGCGGAATTCCGCGATGGAATCCAGTGCCGGGTGCCCCAGTTGCAAGGCGCTTCCCTGGCCGTCAGAGATAGCAGCGCCCGGCACGAGAAACTCGAGCCCGAAGACGTTCTCGCCATTGAGAGCCAAGTTGTCGATTTGTTTCGAGGTAACGACGTCGGAGAGTGCAGCACTCTCGGTTTCGACTTTCGCCACGTTTCCGACAACCTCGACTTCTTGGGTCACCTGCCCAACCTTTAAGGCCATATCAACGCGCTGGGTTTGGCCTGCTTCCAGGGTAATCCCTGAGCGCACAAGTTTTTCGAATCCCGTCGCCTCGGTGGTGACAACGTAGTCGCCGATCGGGATTCGAGCCGCGGAATACTCTCCGGATGTGTTCGACGCTACATCGCGCACGAATCCTCGGTTAGGATTGGAGACGGTAACTTTGGCCCCCGGCACCACGGCGCCGGTCGAGTCCGTTACCGTGCCAATGATGGTGGCGGTGTCTTGCGCCAGAGCGGCAAGGGGCAAAACAAGCAAGACGACTGACACAAGCAAGGTGGCCTCTCGAACTCCACCCGCCCAAGAAAAAAGCGCACGTTTCCACTCACGACGTCGAGTTGAACTTTCCATCCAATAACCTCCTGATACACCCGGATCCGACGCCTCTTTCGCAAACGGCCAGCAGCGGCCGTCAAGTCGTACAAAGGGAGCTAGCGCTCTCGCTCTTGGATTGATAATTCGTTTTGGAGGGCTGCAGAAGTTCCGCACCGGCTCATCAAGTCAGGAGCAAGTCCAATCGTTGCGGCTAAGGTTTTAGCCCCAGAGTGACAAAATGTCAAGCTTTATTTTGAGCTGTGTCAATTTGAGGGCTTCGAGGTGGCGCGGGTATTCTTGCCTATTGCTTAAGCTAGAGGCTGCCTCCAAACCTTCTGTACCCGATTACAACGGGGATGATCGGCTAGGCGGGAAGCCCGTGCCCCCGAAGTGGAACAAATTGAGCAACCGGGGATGAAACCCCATAGGCACCACGATAGGTCTCGACCAAATGGCCCCGAGAGGGGCCAACTGTGAGTAGCCGCAGGTTTTAACCTGCGGATAGCCCAGCGCACCTAATCTCCCCAACCCCAACGGGGTTGACCCATGGAAGGTCGGCCCCTCCAGGGCCGGGACAGGAGTAGGCCTTCCTTTCCGTGGGTTTCACCCACGGCTACTCACGGTGTACCGCTTCGCGGGACATCAAACGGAGCCGCAGATAGTTGAAATCAGTTCCTAACTTAGCGCCTATGGGGTGAAACCCCGGACCAGGCCCCACTCCCCGCGTTCGGCTCTGCTCCGCCTCAAGGCTTAGTGGCAGGGTTGCCGGCAGGTGACGCGGCGGGCGTGATGCCGTCGTGGAGCATCCGCCCGGAAATCTCACGCGCGGGGGCGGCGTACTCGCCGTTGGGGTCAAGGCGAAGATAGGTTTGGAATTCCGCCAGAGCATTCGAGTTGGCTCCAGTCCTCATGTAGGCGCTGGCGAGTTTGATGTGGAACTTCGCCGGCATCTCCGGATGCAGGGACTGTGCCAGAAGGTAGTCTTCGAGGGAATCTGTATACTTTTGGAGCCCGTAGTGGGCTTGTCCCATTTCATAATGGAATAGCCAAGCCTGGGGCGAGAGGCGCAGCCCCTGGTTCAAGATCGCCTCGCTTTGCGCAAACTTCTTCTGGACGATGTAGAGCTCAGCCAGCTCGGAGAAAGGATCCAGAAAGCTTCCGTCGCACTGAATGGCTTTCTTGAAGCAAGCCTCGGCGTCTCCCGGCCTGTGGTCGTGTAGATCGACTTCGGCCAGAGAGGTTTGCGCCCGCGCGTAGCATGGGTATTCAGCCACTGCCCTCTCGAGGTGGCGGCGAGCTTCCGGCGCTTTGTTCTGGTCCAAAGCGCGCTTGCCCTTCTCGAACTCTTTATGGGCGGCCCCTGGCGCCGCCTCATCCGTGACTGCCGGCGGCGCGTTGGCCCGGGGCTTGCCGGCGGGAGTCAGGTAAACGTCGACGGAGTAGGTTTGTCCGCGGAAATCGAGGTTTATGTCCTGTTGGTAGGCCTGGAATTTGTCCGCACTTACGTTCAGGTGATACTCGCCGGTAGCGAGGCCCTCGAAAACATAGTTGCCAAATGCATCCGTGGGGCGCCTCCCCACCACGCTGCCTTCCTCTGATACCAGAGAAACCTCCACACCCGTCGAAATCGGCTGCCCGTCCCTGGTTAAGATTCGGCCTTTGAGCGTCACGGTCTGGTCTGCGGGACTCACGAGCGGCAGCGCGAACGCCAAGCAAAGCAGCATAGCTGCCCTGGCAATCCTGACGCGAAACGAAGAATGGAACGCGGCCATGGCGGTTGCACCTTGTCTCACTTGGGAGGGAAGCCCTTGCCTCACCTAAGCCAAGTTACCATGAGCGCAGCGTGCAAATCAATCGCCCCGGGGTTAGGGGGACGGCTTGCCGTCCCCGCATTTTTGCTGGCCCTGACGAGGGTAGGGCAAGCCCCACCCCGACACCGCCCGGGTCCAGCGGTGGGCGAGACGCCCGCGCCACGATTCGACTGCGGTGCCGGCCACTGACAGGGGTGGGTTACTCGACCCGGATATTGCCCGAGACGGTGCTCACGTCCAGCAGGAACGCGCCATCGCCGACTTTACCTTCCAGTTCATGCTTGCTCAACGTTCCTTGCACGGTCATCTCTCGGTCAGTGTGAATGCCGCCGGAGACCGTGTGGGCCCGGAGCGTAAATCCCTGTTGGCTGGGCAGGCGCACCGTGACATTGCCGGAAGCGGTCGAGAGCCGCCACGAATCCCGGCCTTCACCCTCCACCAGGATGTTTCCGCTGGCGGTCTCGGCGCGCACATGCCCGTGAACGCCTTCGAGTTCGAGCGTACCGGAGCCGGTGTTCACCTCCACATCGCCTGGCGCCGTCTGCCGCAGCGTGACGCTGCCGCTGCCCGTCGAAGCGTGCAGGCCGCCCGCCACGCCTGTGGCTTGAATCTGGCCGCTCCCGGTCGAGGCGTGCACTTCCCCTTTCACTCCATCCACGGTAATGTGGCCGGAGCCGGTTGAAGCCCTGACCGCATCTCCGATATTGGTCAGCCGAAGGTGGCCGGAGCCGGAGGACGCATCCACGGGGCCGCGCAAGCCGTTTACACTCTGTTCCCCGGAGCCGGTGTTGGAGCGCAGGCGTGTCTCAGTGGGCACCACGATCTCGTAGCTTATGGAAACGTTGTGGTCCATTTCGTGATCGTCAAAACGGCCGATCTTGATGAGATTGCCGTGCTGCTCGATGGGCGGGTGAGCTTCTATGTAGCGGACTTTGCTTTCCGCATCCGAGCTATCGAACCAGCCTCCTGACGACCGGACTGTGCCGTTGATGCGCACGCTCGAGTTGTCACCGGTGCGCACCTCGACGGTTCCCGAGCCCGTCTGGACCTCGAGATCGACCGGGCCGGAGACCTGCAAAGTGCGCGCAAAATGCCCCTCCGCGGCGCGGGCAGCCACGGGGACGTACAAAGACAAGACAGCGACGATCAGAATACTCATGGGGAGCCAGCGGCTTGACTTCATAAACACATTCTCCTTTTTTGTCACGCGTTGCTTATAGGTTATACGTATCAGGTGCTCGTTTTGTTTAGACGCGCGAGGCCCCGCTCCGTGAGCTTTCGCCGGTAAGGCCGCCCCTGATGGACAGCCACTGGTCGAGGGCCCAGCCCTGCAGGGGCTGGACATGAGTAGCCGGGGGCAACGCCCCATAAGCATTAACTTAACCTCACCTTCGCAGTTCCGCACATTTGTGAGGGAAAGTTGACCTCCCTATCGGTCTAACCTCTTATCCATCAAAGCTGGCTTTTCAGAAGGCCGTTGTAGTGCCGACCTACCCTCTTTACAAATGCTGCAGGAAGCTGTCAGGATGCGCGCTGACGATGTTTCTGCGCAGCAAACGTCGATGCAAGGACGGCAAGGAGCACCGCTACTGGAGTGTGGTGGAGAACCGCCGGGTGCGTTCGGGGCGGGTGGTGCAGCGGCAGGTTTTGTTTTTGGGAGAGATCAATGACCGCCAGCAGGGGGCCTGGCGACAGAGGTTGGAGGTATTTGATGAAGCTGAGCAGCGGGCCCGCACGCTGAGCTTGTTTCCAGAAGATTGTGCGATCCCCGCCGACGCGCTGGATGGCGTGCAGGTGAAGTTGCGGGAGATGGAGTTGCGGCGGCCGCGGGCGTTTGGGAACTACTGGCTGGGCTGCGAGCTGTGGCGGCAGTTGGGACTGGGGGCGTTTTGGGGAGGGCGGCTGGAGGTCGGTCGCGAGGAAGTGCCGTGGGCGAAAGTGTTGGAGTTGCTCGTGGTGAGCCGGCTGATCGCGCCGGGCAGCGAGTTCCGTTTGCACCGGCAAGGATTTGACCAGAGCGCCATGGGAGATCTATTAGGCAGCGGCTTCGCGGTGGCCGAGAAGGATCGGCTGTATCGCTGTCTGGATCGCATCGTGGAGCACAAGGCGGCGTTGTTCGATCACCTGCGGCAACGCTGGCAAGACCTCTTCCAGGCGCGCTTCGACGTCTTGCTGTACGACCTGACGAGCACCTATATCGAGGGCCAAGGCGAGGAGATTCCCAAAGCGAAGCACGGCTACAGCCGAGATCACCGGGGCGACTGCCGGCAGGTGGTGATCGCGCTGGTGGTGACGCCGGAGGGATTTCCGCTGGCTTACGAAGTGATGGAGGGCAACACCTCGGACCGCACGACGCTGCGGGGCTTTCTGGCCCAGATCGAAGCGCAGTACGGACGGGCGCGGCGGGTGTGGGTGATGGACCGAGGAATTCCCAGCGAAGAGGTGCTGGAAGAAATGCGCCAGCCGGGGCGGGAGATGTTCTATCTGGTGGGCACGCCGCGGGGCAAGATTCAGCAGTACGAAAAGCAGTGGCTGGAATTGCCCTGGCAGAAGGTGCGCGAGTCGGTGGAGGTGAAGTTGTTCGCGGAGGACGGCGAGCTCTATGTGCTGGCCAAGAGTGCAGGGCGGCGAGCCAAGGAGCGTGCGATCCGACGGCGCAAGCTGGTGGGGTTGTTGAGGACCTTGCGCAAGCTGCGCCGGAGTGCTCCGGCGCGGGATCCACTGCTGCTGCGCATCGGGGCGGCCAAGAAGCAAGCGGGGCGAGCCTTCGGCTTCGTATCCCTGCGCTTGCCTCGAGAGGGGGAGGAAGTCACCCCCCAGACGTTCACCTTCCAGTTGCACAAAGAGAAGTTGCGGAAGGCGGAGCTTCGCGACGGACACTATCTGTTGCGCTCCAACCTGGTGGGGGAGAACCCGGAAGTACTCTGGGAACGCTATATCCAACTGACCCAGATTGAAGCGGCCTTCAAAACCTTGAAGAGCGAACTGGGACTGCGTCCGATTTATCACCAGGTGGAGAAGCGGGTGGAAGCCCACATCTTCGTGGCCTTCCTGGCCTACGCCCTTTCGGTGACCCTCAAGCAACGGCTGGCCGCCTTAGCGCCGGGCCTGACGCCCCGCGCGGTGCTGGAAAAACTGGCCACCCTGCAGATGCTCGATGTCTGCCTGCCCACCACCGACGGTCGTTGGCTGATCATGCCCCGCTACACCCAGCCAGAACCGGATCAGTCGTTGATGCTGCACCAGCTTAACCTCACCTTGCCTTCCCAGCCCCCACCCCGGATCAAGGCCCCCCAGGAGGCTGCCCAGCCCCAGTCGCCGAGGCTGAAAATGTAGTGCCGACCTGCAAGATCGCTTTGATGAAAAGAAAACACTTACGACTTCAATATGCCCTCAACTGCGAAAGTTCGGTTAAGGCGCCGGGACTTCGAGAGCCGCGGAGCGGCGCCAGCAAGTAGCCCACGGCGTGAGAATGTGTGAAGAAATTCGGAATGTGTCATCCTGAGCGCAGACTTCATGATCCTTCGGCTCACCACTGTGCATGAAAATGGCTCTTTGGAGGTAACTCCTGTATTTTCAACAAAAGCTTCCGCCATTTTCATAGCAGCGAAGGATCTCTGCAGTTGTTCGTAAATCGCTGGACCATAATTAACTGCGGGGATCCTTCGCTTCGCTCAGGATGACAGGCGGCTGATTTTTTCACAGCTTCTGAGCCGTGGGACGGGATGTGGCGTTAATATTCACAGCCCAGGAAGGGGCGACAGATCTCGCGCGGGAGCCACTGCCGCCCCTCCGGGGCTGAAATAACCAGGGGTGGCTCCTCGGTCCCACGGCTCACGCCGTGGGCTACTCCCTGTCGGCCCTCCGGGCCTGTATTCGCGGTGAGCGAGACCTACATTGCGACCACTTGAGGCGTTAAGTTAACGCCTGTTGGGTTTCACCCCCGGCAACTCATTTCGCTCCGCTCCGGGGAGCACGGCTTCACGCGCATTCGACCATCCCGTTGCAATCGGGCGGAGAAGGTTTTGAAACAGCTTCTAGCCTCGAACGCAATGGATTCCCGCTTTCGCGGGAATGACGCGATTTTTGAGCCTGCTCATCCACCAGTCGTGCTCTGTGCGCAGGCGGGCTGAACGCCGGCGCGGCCTCCGTGACACGAATTAGCTTCTATGCTGTAATTAGAATCTTAGGGTGAAGCTCGATGCTCGCTGCCTTCGAGCTTCCCTTCGCAGGGCGAACAAACTTCCAGGAGGAAACATGAAGAAGAAGACGCTGACGATTTGGATAGCGACCGTGTTGACGCTGCTGCTTGTATTTGCGATTCCCGTAATTCGTACGGCAACGGCCAAACCCGCGCCCGACGAACATCCGGAGTATCACGATGCCGTGAACGATCTAAGGAACGCGCGCAAGCATCTCGAAAAGGCCCTCAACGACGGATACGGCCATCGCGATCGCGCCATGCAGGCCATCGACGCGGCCATTCACGAGTGCGACGAGGCTGTGCGCGTGATGCACTAATACTAAGTGACCAAGCTTGTAATATTGGTGCTTTGGAAGGGCGGGGCTTTAGCCCCGCCGCGTGGCAAGTCCTCGACGGGCCTTTAGGCCCTGAAACCAAGCCGCTTCAGGGGCTAAAGCCCCGTACGTACCCAGCGAGATGAGCGGCGGGGCTGAAGCCCCGCCCTTCCGTTTCCGACGAATAAGTTCGCTCACTAATTCAGCTAAGCACAAGGGCGGCCACAACAGCCGCCCCTACGCCGATTGCCTAAAACAGCAAGTGCAGCGACAATTGCAGGAAGCGCGAG
>CAWIUZ010000025.1:0-9298 GCA_963838915.1 uncultured Acidobacteriota bacterium | reverse complement strand
CGAGATCATCAAATGGAAAGAGATCTACGAAGTACTGGAAGCTGCCACGGATAAGTGCGAGGACGTTTCGGACGTTCTGGCGGCGGTCGCTCTGAAAAGCGCTTAGTTCTCCCAAGGCCTTAGCCGCGGCCCCCTGAGACGATCCCTACGCAAGGAATTATGTTCTGGTTTGCTGTCGGACTCACCTTAGTTGCCCTGGCATTCGATTTCCTCAACGGCTTCCACGATGCCGCCAACTCCATAGCCACTGTTGTTTCGACGCGGGTGCTATCGCCGCGAATTGCGGTTGCCTGGGCGGCCTTCTTCAACTTCGTCGCCGCCTTTACCTTTGGCACTGCCGTGGCCAGCACTATGGGGCACGGCATGATCCGGCTGGAGTTCGTCAACCTCTACGTGATTCTCGCCGGTCTCATCGGGGCGATTGTGTGGGATATCCTCACCTGGTACTACGGCCTGCCCATTAGTTCCTCGCACGCGCTAATCGGCGGCTACGCCGGCGCCGCCGTGGCCAAGGCGGGATGGAAAGTCATCATCGTGGGCGGCTGGACCAAGACTCTGCTCTTTATCGGCCTCTCGCCGATCCTCGGTTTGGTCCTGGGCGGCGCGCTGATGATCGCGGTGTACTGGTTGTTCCGTAACTTTTCGCCTGCTCGCGTCGACCGCCACTTCCGCAAACTGCAATTGCTTTCCGCTGCCGCCTACAGCTTCGGCCACGGTACGAATGATGCCCAAAAAACCATGGGGATCATTGCCGGCGTCCTCTTTACGGCCAGGATTATTGATCACTTCTATATCCCGTTCTGGATTGTACTGATGGCCTACACCGCCATTGCGCTGGGAACCTTGGCCGGAGGCTGGCGAATTGTCAGGACGATGGGCATGAGGATTACACGCCTAAAGCCGGTCGGGGGGTTCTGCGCGGAGACCGCAGCGGCAATCAGCCTGTTGGGAGCGGCGTCGTGGGGCATTCCGGTTTCGACCACGCACACCATCGCGGGCGCCATCATGGGTGTGGGCAGCGTCCAGCGCTTGACCGCCGTGCACTGGGGCGTGGCTCGGAAAATCATCTGGGCTTGGCTGTTGACAATCCCCGCCTCTGCCCTCGTCTCCGCAGCGTGCTTCCTGGTGCTGCAACACTTCATCCCGGCAGCTTAAGCGCTGAGTGGCGGCGAGTTTAACTCGCCATGGGGCATGAAGTGGCGAAGCAAAAGCCGCATCGATGCTGGCCGGTTACCATTCATAGAGCCAGACATAGCTCGTGGCTCGGCTGTGCTGCGGGCTGCCGTAGGGTTTGCCGTCCTTTTCTTCGCCGTTTCGCCAGGCGAGGCGAAAGCCCTTTTGAAAGATAATGGGATCGTCCTCATGAAAACGGTAAGCGGAAAAACGGCAAGTGCCGTCGGCATCCTGCTCTTTGTGGGTCAGGCCGGCGATGGGAAGGTGGTACATGCCGCGGTTAAAGTAATAGGTCCCGAGGAAGTAATCCTCCGTTCCCGAGGAGAGCAAAAGGGCCTCGTGTGCGCCGTCCAAATAGGCCCTGAGGACCGCCTCGAGAAAGTTGAAATTCTTGCTGGCTACAGAAAGCGTCACTTGGTAGAGCGCTCCGGCGCCCGGGGCTTGGCAGATGTCGAACATCTGGAGAGGTTTGAGTTCGACGTTTTCGCGCACCTGGAGGTGTAGTCGCGCATTCGGCGGCAAGCGGAGATTGCCGAGGAACACCGGAAGGTTCTCGACTCCCCGGATTATCCACCAGAACACTTGGCGTTTTCCGACGCCCGCGCCCAGTTGTCCCGTAACCCGGATACTCTTCCCAAAAGGAATCCGGTAGGTGTTATAAAGGCCGCTGGGATGGCCGGTCTTTCCCATGCGCGCCGAACCCCAGGGAGCGGAAGCGTCGCCCCAGCCGATTCCGTGCCCAAGGAATAGCTCCATGTCAATCGAGGCCTTGGTTTCGCCATCGACGTAGAAGCGAATCCGCGTTCGGTCGTAGCCCGGCCAGTCGCCGCCAAACCACATATGTGTCACGCAGCCCGTTCCCTTGTGTTGGAAGAGCACCGTCTCGTGGTCGGGGTAAAGCGTCCCTTCCTTGCCGGCGGTCCCGAAGGTTTCGAGGTTTGTGACGGATACGGCGCTCGCGGGGTCTTCAAGAGGGATTGCGGAGCCTGCCAGTGGGCAAAGGGGAGCTACGACCGCAATCACCCAGAGGCAGAACAGAGACGTCCTGATCTTCGCCCTTGTAGAATTTGCATCGGCCATGGGGAACACCTTCTGCGGTGGGGGCGGTTCGCGAACCGCCCCTACGGATTTATGGGATTAACCCGCCTTAGCGAGCCAGGGTTGAGACGAAGTGATATGCCCCCGACCCAATCTCGTAGACCGCCGCGCCGGCTTCCATGCGCACATACTTGATGCCTGGCATTTGGGCCACCGGCTGGTCACTCTCTCTTACGGATGCTGCATCGGTCGTGGGAATGTAGACAGTCGCTGTGGTGTTAACGGGGATCGAAACGCTCCAAGCGAAGTGGCCGCCTTCACGCTTCCAGTCGCTCGAAATTTCGCCATAAGGAGATTTGTGCGAAGCTTTCACGAACGTCAGATCACCAATTGGGGTTGGGCGCATGATGATGTGCTTGAAACCGGGCTGCGCCGGATCGGGCCGGATGCCGGCTAAGTTTTCATAGAACCAGGTGATGAGGTCCCCAACCAGCATCAAGTGGTTGCCCGAGTTCATAGCCGGATTGGCTGTATCGCCGTTCCAAAGTTCCCAGATTGTGGTGGCTCCCTGGCTGGCCATGTAGCCCCAGCTCGGATACGTTTTCTGAGAGGCGATTTCATAAGCGACGTCCGCGCGCCCATTGGCGGAGAGCACTTGCATGAGCCACTGGCCTCCGATCAGGCCTGTTCCGGTGTGCCCGTGGCTCTGGTCCTCGATCTTTCTCGCCAACGCTTCGGAGACTTTCTGCCGATCTTGTTCCGCGACCATGCCGAAGGCCAAGGGAAGGACGCTAGAGGTTTGTGAGCCGTTGCTGTATCGGCCGCTGGCCGCGTGGAAGTAGGTCTTGTTAAATGCCGCGACCAGCCTGTCGGCGAGTGCGTTGTAGTCCTTTGCGTCTTCCGGCTTATCGAGCAGCGTCGCGAAGCGCGCCATCAGGCGTAGCAGGTGGTAGAAGTAAGTCGTGCCCAGCACAGCTCCCTCGGTCCGGCGGGCCGGATCGTTCGAGTGGATCAGTTCAGGAGATTCCGGCGGCACGCACCAATCGCCGTAAACATCCCGGGGCATAAGATCGTCTTTCAGAAACGTCTGCATATGCGCAATCCACTTCTTCATGCCGTCGTAGTGCTTTGCAATCACCTCGAGATCGCCGTACTGATCGTAAAGATGGTCGGGGACGATGATAAAGCTGGATGGCCACGTGACGTTTTCGTTGCGGAAGGGCCAGTAGGCCGGGGAGACATCGCTCACCCTGCCGTTCTCATCCTGAGAGTCCGCCATGTCGTCCACCCACTTGGCATAAAGCGCGGCTACGTCGAACATATACGGTTCGCCCCGGCTCTCGGCCGACCGGTCGCCCAGCCAGCCTTGACGCTCGTCGCGCTGCGGGCAGTCGGTGGGCATGCTGCGGTAGTTGTCCTTGGTCCCCCAGACCACGTTTTTATAAATCTGGTTCAACAGCGTGTTCGAGGAAGCGAAGTCGGCGTGCTGCTCGACGGCGTCGTGCACCTCGCGTCCTTCGAGTGAAGCCAAAGTGGGCTCGCCCGGGAATCCCCTCACCTCAACGTAGCGGAAACCGTGGTAAGTGAACCGTGGCTCATACACCTCGGCGCCCTCACCCTTGAGCGTGTAAACATCGGTCACCAGCGCCGAGCGCAGGTTATCGAGATAGAGCGTGCCGTCGGGCCTCAGCCGTTCGGCATGGCGGAGTGTGACCTGGGTTCCCTTCGGCCCTGAAACCGTCAGACGGCACCAGCCCACTATGTTCTGGCCCATGTCAAAAATGTAAACGCCCGGGCCGACTTGATTCACTGCAACCGGTTTGAGAGTCTCCGTAACTCGGATGGGTTCGATCATCTGCGAGCTGAGGACCCCTGCGGGAGCTTTGACAGCCTGCGCCTTTTGCCAGCCGCTATCGTCGAAGCCCGGGCGGCTCCAGCCCTCCATCTCGCGCCGCGCGTCGTAAATTTCGCCGTCATATTCGTTGTTGGCGCGGATCGGTCCTTCGGTAGTCAGCTTCCAACTTGAGTCGCTGACCACGCGTTCCACTTTTCCGTCGCTGTATTGGATTTCAAGCTGCAACAGCAGTTTGGGATAGCCGAATGTCCGCGTGAACGTGGGAACCTTGTGCCGGGGCGCGAAATAACGCCCGTTGGCGAGGATTACGCCCAATGCATTAGCGCCTGGGGTGAGGCGAGGCGTGACATCATAGGTCAAGTAATAGACGCGCTTATCGTAATCGCTGAGCGCAGGCACGAGCACGCCGTCGCCAATCTTGTCGCCGTTCACGTAAGCTTCCGAGAGGCCCAGACCGGAAATGTAGAGCCTCGCGCGCTTCACCTGGCCCGAAACATCGAAGTCTTTGCGGAGCATGCGAGCGGGCAATACGGTTCGTTCCGCCCAGCCTACTTCGCCCCAGGGCGCCATGCCGTAGTCACCCAGGAATTTGACAGGCTCCCACGTAGAGTCGTTAAACTCAGGCTTATTCCAATCGTGCGATTCTGTCGACGAAACTCGCCACTGCTGGTCCGTGTCGATGACCATCGGTTCGCCGCGCGCCAAGTCAATCCGTATCGCCCCGATCAGGCCGGATGGTGCGTCGCCGGAAGCGCTTACGGAGACTGCGACAACGTTGGGACCAATGTGCAGGGCCTGAGTTATGTCGGACGAGAGAGGGTTTTCGATTCCCTTCGTTGATCCCACCGGCTGCCCGTTGATGTAGAGCGCCGAATTGCCGGAAGCGACCAGATACAGAAGGGCGTCCGACACCGGGTTGTCCGCCGGAATCTCGATCGTGCGGCGGAAATACCTGGCGCCCGGCCCACTTTGAGATGACCAGACCCAATGAGCTTCCTTTAGCTCTTGGGGCTTCCCCTCGCCACCGTCGAGTCCGATCCACTTCCCTTTCCAGTCTTGGGCTTTGAGCAGCCCCATCGACCAGAGGGCAGGCTCACTCCAGGCGGAGGGCCTTGCCGGCGCTATCCCACACGCGAACTTTCCACCAGACCGCGGTGCCCGAGGCCAGCGGCCTGCCGCCGTAAGGCACTTGAATAGACTTGTCGGATTCCACCCGACCAGTATCCCAGAAATCCCCTTGGTCGGTGCTCAAGCGTTCTTCGCTGCTCACCACCAGAATTTGGTAGGCCCGCTGCCTCTCGCCCCGAGCGTTAGGATCGGCCGCCTCGAGATGCCAGCTCAAGCGCGGCTTCGCCGTATCGATCCCGAGCGGGTTCTCGCGATACTCGCAGCGCAACTCGGTAGGTGGCAGAAGCCCCTCTGCTGCGAAGACAGAGAGGCAGGGAATTCCTACAGTTAAGAAAGCCACGGCAAAAACCAATTTAGACATTTGAGTGCTCCTTGTAACGCGCGCAGACCACAAGATACTTCAGAACCAAGCTCTCGGGGTACTGGATTAGTTGCTAGACGCTTTTTCAAAACCTCGCGGAAAGCGACGAATCCCTGAGACCGCCCGGCAGAGGTAACGTCATGAAGTGATACCCGCGAAACCCGGCCAGCAGCCGAGGACTCAGCCCCGCAGGGGCTGGACTTGAGTAGCCGGGGGCAACGCCCCCGGAAAAGCCGCCCCTCACCCCCTTTCCCCTCTCCCCGCTGGCGGGGAGAGGGGTGCCGAAGGCGGGGTGTGGGGCTTGGTCCGGGGGTTTCACCCCATAAGCGCTAAGATACGGCTTGACCGGGCGGCCCCGAATGGGGCCAACCGTAAGTAGCCGCAGGTTTTAACCTGCGGATGACGGGAGAGCCCCCAAGTCATTCCAACTCCAACGGGGTTGACCTCGGACGGGTCGGCCCCTCCAGGGCCGGAATGTTGACGGACGCTTCATTTTCCGTAGGTTTCACCTACGGCTACTCACGGTGTCCCGCTTCGCGGGACGCAACCGATAGCCCCGAATTGACTGAAGGCAGGTCTTACCTTAGCGCACATGGGGTTTCACCCCCGGCTACTCAATTTGCTCCCCTGCGGGGAGCACTTGGCGGTCCGCTTTGCCGTGCACCACCGGAGTTGCTATGATGCTTAGGAGAAGGTCCACGCCTCCGGGTTGGGGCAGCTCGCAGCGCTAAAGCCATCCTGTCGAAATTGAGAGAGTGCGCTTGCTGATCGAGAGGGAGTAATCATCTGAATCAAGAATCCAAAATCCGCAACGTCGCGATCATTGCCCACGTTGACCACGGCAAAACCACGCTGGTCGACGGGATGCTCTGGCAGAGTGGCATCTTCAAAGCCAATCAGGAAGTGGTGGAGCGCGTACTGGACTCAAACGAGCTCGAGCGCGAACGCGGCATCACCATTTTGGCGAAGAACACCGCCATTTTCTATCGCGGGGTCAAGATCAACATCGTGGACACGCCGGGCCACAGCGATTTCGGCGGCGAGGTAGAGCGCGCACTGACGATGGTGGACGGCGTCCTGCTGCTGGTGGACGCGAGCGAAGGGCCACTGCCTCAAACTCGTTACGTGTTACGCAAGGCGCTCGAAGCCAAGCTGCCGCCCATCGTGGTGATCAACAAAATCGACCGCGGCGATGCGCGGCCGCAGGAAGTGCTGAACGATATTTACGATCTCTTTATCGAGCTCGATGCCGCGGAAGAGCAACTTGAGTTTCCCATTCTCTATGCCAACGCTCGCCGGGGCATCGCGACTCGCTCGCTCGACCAGCCATCCGAGAGCCTGGCGCCGCTGTTCGAAGCCATTGTCGAACATATCCCTCCCCCGGCCGGCGATCCCGCAGACGTGCTGCAGTTGCTGGTGGCAAATCTGGACTACAGCGACTATCACGGACGCATTGCCATCGGGCGGATATTCTCCGGCACGCTCAATCGCGGCGACGACGTAGCCATCGTCAAGCTCGACGGCACCGTCCAGAAGACGCGCATTACGAAGCTTTACGGTTTCGAGGGTTTGGAGCGCACGGATATTGAACGCGCCGCGGCCGGTGAGATCGTGGCCATAGCCGGCGTCGAGGGCATCACCATCGGCGAGACGGTGACCAGCCTCGAGACGCCGCGGACCCTCCTGCACGTGCCGGTGGATGAGCCGACCATCTCGATGATCTTCACCGTGAATACCTCGCCCTTTTCAGGACGCGAGGGTTCCTGGGTCACGTCGCGCAACCTGCGAGAGCGCCTCGAAAAGGAGCTGCTCACCAACGTCGCCTTAAAGGTGGAGGAAACCGGAAGCCCCGACTCGTTCAAGGTGATGGGCAGAGGCGAGCTGCAACTTGCGATTCTTATCGAAACCATGCGCCGCGAAGGATTCGAACTGGCCGTGGGCAAGCCCGAAATCATTACGCATCAGGTTGGCGAAAAGGTGCAGGAGCCCATGGAACAGCTCGTCGTCGATTCTCCTGCTGAGTTCGTGGGCGTGCTGATGCAGAAGCTGGGCGCCCGCAAAGGGATCAACACCAAGATTGCCGGGCAGGGACGGCCGGGCGGGCGTGTGCGCCTCGAGTTCCTGATTCCCTCGCGCGGGCTGATCGGGATGCGCGGCGAGATTCTGAAGGACACGCGCGGTACGGCAGTGATGAACACACTGTTTAACGGCTATGCCGACTGGCAGGGCGACATCGCCCGCCGGCTTACTGGCTCACTCGTGGCCGACCGGGCAGGCCGCACCACCGGATACGCGTTGTGGAACCTGCAGGAGCGCGGCGAACTCTTCGTGGGGCCGGGAGTCGAAGTCTATGAAGGCATGGTGATAGGCGAAAACGCGCGCTGGGACGATATGGATGTGAACGCGGTGAAGGAGAAGAAGCAAACCAATATGCGCGCTTCCGTGGCCGACGAGGCGATCCGGCTTGTCCCGCCCGCGCTTCTCAACCTCGAGCTTGCCATGGAGTTCATCGCCGACGATGAGTGGGTGGAAGTGACGCCGCAGTCAATCCGCATTCGCAAGAAGATTCTGCCGGCCAACCAGCGTCCCCGCCGCCCCCGGCCGGAGGGATGAGGCTGGGATGCGTATCCCATGAGCGATTCTACCTTGCGCCGAGACTGCTTGTGTGCGATTCTGCTTGTGTCGACTAGGATGTAGCATGGCAAATGCCTACAAAGCCGTTCTTAAGGGGAACTGTCTGGAGTGGCTTGAGGCCCCGCCAACGAACCTCGATTCGGACCAGCCCGTAACAATAACCATAACTTTAGCCGACGACGCGAGTCCGTTAATTCACCCGGCGACCCGCGGGGAAAAGATGGCCGATGCCCTCGAGAAGCTCGCCGCATTGAACGCCGTTCCGGACATCGCCGACCCGGTGGAGTGGCAGCACGAGACCCGTCGAGAGCGAATCCTACCCGGTAGAAATACCTGATGCTTCTCGATAGCGCCATTATCATCTATGCTGCACAGCCAAAGTACGATGGACTCAGGCGATTCATTCGTGAGCGATCGCCGGCGGTATCGGCCGTCAGCTATGTTGAAGTTCTCGGATATCACCGACTAACTGCACAGGAACGCGAGTACTTCGAGCTGTTCTTCTCTGCGGCCGCAGTTTTGCCAATTTCAGACCCGGTGCTAAAGCAAGCCGTAAGATTACGGCAGACAAGAAAAATGTCCCTTGGCGATGCTCTTCAGGCAGGAACGGCCTTGGCACATGGATTGACCCTGGTCACGAGAAACACCAAAGACTTCGACTGGATTGATGGTCTCGCGTTGTTTGATCCGTTCAATGTGACAGCTTCCTGAAGTCTTGCCTTACAAGCGATTTTTCCGTATCCTAAAAGGCATGGAAGTGCACTTCACGCCTGAGCAGGAAGCGCGGCTTGCTCAGATTGCCGCTAGCGCCGGCACCGATCCCGAACGGTTAGTGCAGGACGCCGTCTCGCGTCTGCTTGAGCGGGGTGGCTCCCGCCGTGCCGTTCCTCCAGGCAGTGTGGTTGCTGAAATGCGAGCCATACGCGCCCGCGTCAAGCCGGACCCTGAAGGCTGGACGACGCGCGACTACGTTAATTACGGACGCCGCTAGATGCCCCTGGTCGTCGACGCCTCCGTTGCTCTTGCATGGGCTTTGCCCGACGAAAGCAACACTTACGCCGATTCCGCCCTCGACGCCGTCGAGCGGGACGGTCTGCGCGTTCCTGAGC
>CAWIUZ010000024.1:0-10153 GCA_963838915.1 uncultured Acidobacteriota bacterium | reverse complement strand
CACACAGGCTCTTTAGCCCGCCTTCCGATCTTCCCCAGTCGTGGTGAGAGGTGGCGCTCACTGCCCGGCCATCAGCTTCTCAACATCCTGCGCGGCGCGCGGCAGGCGCCTGCTGAGCAACTCGTTGCCATCCCTGGTGATCAGGACGTCATCCTCAATGCGGACGCCGATTTTCTCGTCGGGAACGTAAATGCCCGGCTCCATAGTAACTACCATGTCGGGCTGGAGAAGCACGCTGTAGCTCATGGGGTCATGCACGTTTAGACCGATCGAGTGGCCCAGGCCGTGGATGAAGTAGGCGCCGAGAGAGCTTCCGTGCATGTCCTTTCCGTGGGTGTTGATGTAATTGAAGGCAATCTCCTGCAGGCTGTTCTTGCCATGTCCGATATACATGCCCGGCTTGGTGGCGGCTATCGCGGCATTCTGCGCGCCCAGCACGATCTCGTAGATTTCGCGTTGGCGTGGGGTAAAGTGCCCGTTCACCGGCAGGGTACGTGTAATGTCGGCGGCATAGCCGCTATAAGAACCCGCCACGTCCATCACGACTACGTCGCCGTCCTTCATCTGCTGATCGTCAGCATCGTAGTGCAAAACGGTTGAAAAGAAACCCGACCCGACGATGGGTGGGTAGGCAGGCCATTCGCATCCGCGCCGCCGGAACTCGTATTCCATGCGCGCCGCAACCTCGTACTCCCAAACGCCCGGCCGAACCGTTTTCATAGCCGCCAAATGCGCCTCGACAGAAGCATCAATGGCTTTCCGAAGCAGATCGATCTCACCCGGCGATTTGACCGCGCGCTGCCGCTCCACATGAGGGCGCACGTCGGCAAGGGTTGCCATCGGGGCGATCTCGCGCAGCTTGGACACCTCCTCAGCCTGGAAGTAATCTTCGCCGCTTTCAGGCTGGGGAGTCAGTTCGGTGTAGATTTTGGGAAACGCTTTGAGCGCTTCGAGAAGGTCCGAACGGAAGAGAAAAGCCGGCTTGACGGCGGGGAAACCCGTGCGCGCACTCCCGTCGGGGTCGTCCGGTCCGAGCTTCGGCCCGTTCCATTTTTCTTCGACTAGGTTGCGCGCCGGTATGAACAGGATCTCCTTATCAAGCTCGGAAGCTGCGCCGGCCTTGGGAGCCTTGGGGACCAGCAGCATCACGGCGTTGGGTTCATTCCAGCCGGTGAGGTAGTAGAAGTTCTCATTCTGATGGAAGGTCGTCACGCTGGCGGCCACATCGGCATCTTTGTAACCAAACAGCACGATGACCCCGTCACCGCCCGTCTCGCGCACCAGGCGCACGCGCCGCTCGTGAAAAACCGGCAACGGCTCGCGCTCCCAGGCCAGCGCTGGCAGCAAGGAAACCAGAACCCAGATTGGAAGACACAACAGGTAGCGCAGTCGGCGCATCAGCAAGAAGACCTCCGCAGATTCACGAGTGTAGCATAGTCTACAGAATGGCTCTCACAGCAGGGATGCTGAGGCCTGGTGGCGTGTCTCAGAAGTCCGCTGAATATGTCAGCCCGTCAGCCGACGGGCGTAAGCGAGTAGCCCATGGCGTAAGCCGTGGGTTCACGAGGCCCTCCCTCACCCCCGTCCCCTCTCCCGCTCGGGCGGGAGAGGGGTGCCGCAGGCGGGGTGAGGGCCGTCCCACCCAGGGCTTACGCCCTGGGCTAATTGATGGCACCCCTGACGGGGCTGCTGCCGCGTTGCCGAATGGTATTGATACACGACACTCGGGAAGCTGAAAGCGAGTCCAAAGACTACGTTTCCTGTGAGGCGGGACGAGATCGACCCAGGGTAGGCAGGGCATTCCAAAGCCGGCGCAGAGGCGTCTGGAACAGCGACATCATGCCCATATAGGAATAGCCTACAACGAAGAGAAGCAGAAAAGGCACAGTCAGGTAGTTCTGGACGCGGAATGAGTAGGCGGTTGCAAAAACGAAATAGGCCGCCAAGCCGAGTTCGACGTAGGGCTTCCAACCGCCGCCCCGGCGCACGTACTTTTTGTGCTCCCAGCCTTCTTCTTTCAACTCCACTCGGTACTTGGGAGTGCGGACGAAATCCGACTGCCTGCCTAGCAGTGCTTCGATCACCGCAATGGAATTGGTAACGGAAAGGCCAATGCCCGTGGCCATGAGGAACGGCATGAATCTTAGGCGCTTCCACCAATCTTTCGGGTAAAGCTCCCGCTGAGCCACCATGTAAAAGCTCGAGACTGAGCACGTGGAGGCTAGGAACATGGGCAGATCCAGGTACAACATCTGGAACCAGCCCTGGTAGAAGCGCACGATCATGGCGGGCAGGAGAATGACCGAAAAGACCACCATCAAGGGATAAGCGATGTTCGCGGTGAGATGGAATGTAGCCTCGAGCTTGATGTGCAGCGGCTGGGGGCTTCGCCAGATCCGGGGGAGCAGCTTTTTGGCCACCTGGATCAGGCCCTTGGCCCAGCGAGCCTGCTGCGTTTTAAACGAATTCATCTCTACAGGCAGCTCGGAAGGGCACTCGATGTTCGGGTCATAGACGAACTTCCAACCCTTCAGTTGCGCCCGATAGCTCAAATCGGTGTCTTCCGTGAGCGTGTCGTGCTGCCAGCCGCCCGCGTCCTCGATGGCGGCGCGCCGCCACATGCCGGCGGTGCCGTTGAAGTTGAAAAAGCGGCCGGAGTAGTTACGCCCGCCGTGCTCGATGACGAAGTGCCCGTCCAGCAGGATGGCCTCGACTTCCGAGAGGGTCGAGTAATGGCGGTTCACCCAGGTCCAACGGCCCTGAACCACCGCCACCTGGGGATCAGCGAAGTACTCAACCATCTGGCGGATGATGGGAGGGGGAGGCACAAAGTCCGCGTCGAAGATTGCGATCAACTCGCCGCTCGCATGCTTCAAGCCCTCGGCCAGCGCGCCCGCCTTGAAGCCCTCGCGGTTATCGCGGTGGAAGTAGGACACGGGGTAGCCAGCCTGCGCATACTCACTGACCAGGCGCGAGGCCACAAATCGGGTCTCGTCCGTGGAATCGTCGAGAAGCTGGATTTCGAGCTGAGCGCGAGGGTAATCGACGCGCGTGACGGCCTCAAGCAGCCGCTCAACCACGTAACGCTCGTTGTAAATCGGCAGTTGAATGGTCACCCGCGGGAGCGGCCCCGTACGCTTTTCCGGCTTGGGGGCCTTCCGCTTGTTCCTAACGTAAAGGTAAGTCAGGAAATAGCGATGAATCCCGTAAATCGACAAGATGCTGAGAACGGTGAAGTACGGTATCAGAATGGAGAGATCGAAGGCATTCACATGGTAAATGCCTCGGAAAGGGTCTTTGTGAAATATCGAGCTAAAATACCGCCCCAGCAGGCTTGAGTGAAAGGGCAAGGTTAGTAGAAGCAAATAGTCCATAAGAGAATCAGCTTGAGGCGCGGGAGCCAGGACTTGAAAGCTCGGGCAGCCGCCTAGCGGCCTAAGCCTTGTCGGACTAGAGAGGCCTACAAACGAGTAGATGCAACCAGGGTCGTCGGTGACTCGCCAACCCTCGACTCTTGACGCGCGAGCCTACGCGGTCGGCCCGGGAACAAGTATCAGCCCGGCAGGGCACTGGCGCATCGTAGAACACCGCGTTCTCCAGCTACTCGCCTTAATTTTGGGCCACAACAGCATTCTACCTTAGGAGCGTCGGCACTGTCCAGTACTTTGGAGGTGTCCTGGTTTCCGCGTAGCGCTGGCCTTTAGGCCAGCATCTGCCGACCCTTCGCTCCGCTCAGGGCAGGCTCTAAAGGTCGGCGCTACCAGCCAAATCAGCACGCTACCACAGTGACCCTTTGTTTTCATAGACATTCTCGCTTTGTTCCCGCGATTCTGGAGTGAGGGCTCGAAGCTCCCGCCTTGGAGTTCCCAGAATGTCACAGGCCGACGAGAAAAGCGACAGTTCCGCTTCCGCGCCAAAAACCTGGTCGACTCGCCCCGATTCGTCCGTTCTCCAGCGCGGTCCTTTGTTTTCATAGACATTCTCGCTTTGTTCCCCGTGTTTTCGAGTTGATTAGCCTGTCAGGGCAAGGCTGAGCACCATTCGAGGCCGAATCTAAGGAAGGGCGGGGAAGTCGGCCGTGACGTGAGTATGGGCATAAGGACTGTCCGAGGCCTCACGATATGGTCCAGCATTATGAGTGCCATTTGAAAAGGGAATTTTGTAAGGACTAGTGCCTAGTCCGAAGTGGTAAGCGAGCTTATTCGTCGGAAGCGGAAGGGCGGGGCTTCAGCCCCGCCGCTAATCTCGCGAGGTAATTACGGGGCTTTAGCCCCTGAGGCCACGTGGCTTCAGGGCCTAAAGGCCCAACCCGTCACGTTCGCGAAGACGGCGGGGCTGAAGCCCCGCCCTTCCCAAGCGCCACGTAATGACGGCGATTTCCGTCATTAACCACTACTGTCCCGCCACAGGCTGCGGTGTAGCCCCTGGCGCGGGGGCAGGGCTGATCTGCGGGAGCTTCTCCTCGGGCATAATGATCCAGGCGATGATGTAGGCGAGCAATCCGCAACCGCCGATGACCACCAAGGCGACCCATAGAATCCGAACCAAACTGGGATCGATGTCCAGGTAGTCTGCAAAGCCCGCGCAGACACCGGCGATCTTCCGGTCGGTCCGGGATCGCGAGAGAGGTTTTCTGGGCGCGGGCGGCTTCGAAAGCGCCGTGCCGCATTGGCAGCAGAAGTTCACCCGGTTGGCATATTCTTTTCCACATTGTGGGCAGAACATATCACCCTCCTGGTCGGGATCTTCCTTCAACCTTGTATACGCCTTTGGGGGCGCGGAAGTTCCATTCCCGGTTGTTGCCCGAGGCGCCGCCACGACTCTCATTGAGCGGCCAACAGAATTCGTGGCTGGGAGCCCTATTTTGCGTTACAATCCGAGTCATCGTAGTCTAATGAGAGTTGAGGAGAATCCACATTGGTACGTACCAGAAGACTATGCGCGTAGCACCGAGGATGACATGGATCGCCCGAAAACCGTTTACCGTTTTTGCCCGCGGCACGTCTTTACGCCGCCGTGTCGCGTATAGCCTGGGCCTGGTTCGGTTGATCCTGGCGCCGGTCATTTTCCTGACGGTTTACTACATTTTTGCCATGGGTTGGATCGTGGACCGCATCGTCAGCGTGGATGCCCCTATGGCCACGCAAGCGGAACAGATCTCCCTCGAAATGCTGCAGGCGCTGCGGGCGGAGCGGAATTACTTTCTCCTTTATGACCCCGCGGAGCTCGAAGCCAACCGGCAGGCTCTTGCCACGATGCAGCAGATCATCGACTCGTGCCTCAAGCTACAGCCGGAAGAGCGCCCGACCCTCGAACATATGCGAGCTCAGGGCCAGTTCTATCAACAGCGCATGGCCGTGGCCGTGGCGCAGCGGGCGGAGGTGAACGAAGCGCCGGGCCAGCACGTTCGCGCGGTGATTCAGGCTTACACCCGAGACCTCGATAAACTGCTCAAAAGCTCGGCCGGCACCAACCGCTCAACCTTGATGGCAGAACTCCACAACCGCCTGGGCTCACTGGACGAACAGGTGGCGGCTTCGCTCGAGGCCCAGGATCCGGCTTTCCGCCAAATCTCCGCCGACCTCCGCTCCTCGAGCGATGCGATCGTGAAGGAGTCGGCGGAACTCGAGGCTCGAAGCTGGCAGCGCGTGCAGCGGGACCACCAGAGAGCGAGGCTGTTATTGCGGCGCGCGGAGTGGGTGCTGAGCACCGTTTCTTTGATGACGATTCTTCTGAGCATCTGGGTAAGCTTCGTCTTGCCTCGAACGGTCGTGGAACCGCTGGTGGCCCTCAAAGCCGCAGTCGATCGCGCGGCGGTTGGGAATTATGCTATTGAGTTTGATGTGGAAGGGGAAGGCGAGGTCGTGCAGCTTACGAATAGCGTCCGCAAACTGCTGGCCCATGTGCAGGAGAAGGATGAAAACTCGAAGCCGCCGGGCGCGTCGTGACGAACCGGGGAAGGGTTAGACAGCATAAGGAAAAACCCACTTGATTGTCATCCTGAGAAGCCCCGATCTGGTCGGGGCGACGAAGGATCTCCGCAGTTCGTTGAAACGACAACTGCCGAGATTCTTCGCTTCGCTCAGAATGACAGAGCTTAAGGGTACGTTGATTCATAACAGGAGGCTAGGACTCATGAAAGGCAAACCGGAAGTTTTGAAAGCACTGCAAGAGATGCTGGAGGAGGAATTAGGAGCCCTCAACCAATACTTCCTGCACAGCGAAATGTGCGACAACTGGGGCTACGAGCTGCTCAGCAAGCGCGTCAAGAAGCTGTCCATTACGGAGATGAAGCATGCGGAAGAACTCATTGAGCGTATTCTTTTCCTCGAGGGAGCGCCGAATCTGAGCGAATTGCCCAAGCTCAATATCGGGAAGGACGTGAAACAGCAACTCGTGAACGACCTCGAGCTCGAGCACGACGCGGTGACGAGTTACAACGAGGCCATTGCCACCTGCCGCAAGGCGGCCGATAACGGCACGGCCGATTTCCTGAAGGGAATTCTCGCCGACGAAGAGGAGCACGTGGATTTCTTCGAGGAACAGCTCGGTCTAATTGAGCAAATCGGCGCGCAGAATTATCTGGCGCAGCAACTTGAGAAAGAGGAGTAGAGTTGTGCCGGTTGTCGCGATCTGCTGTTCGCCGGAATCTCGGGAACTGGAATGAGCCCCAAAGGGGCGTCCTAACAGAGCCCAGGCCAACGGCCTGGGTCCCGGATTTTCGTTATTGCGGTCAAGCCCTGAAAGGGCGAGATAACAACGCGGGGCAACCTCGGACGATTGTGGTGGAGGATGATGACCTTATTACGCCCTTACAGGGCTTGCCTCCGCTGGTGGCCTAAACCCGTAACCCGGGCCGTTGGCCCGGGCTGTGTTAGTCCGCCCCTTTGGGGCTCAGGGCGGACGTCTTCAATCATCCTTTAATCACCCCAATCGGTTTCAGCCTCGCCACGCGCTTGGCCAGTCCGGCGTTGTGGACGACGTCGATGACCATGTCCACGTCTTTATAGGCTTCGGGGATTTCTTCCGTGATGCCGTCGCGGGTCTCGGCGCGCACCATGATGCCTTGTTCTTCGAGGCGCTGCCGGGCGTTCTGCGCGAAGGCGGATTTCTTGGCGGCGGTGCGGCTCATCACCCGGCCGGCGCCGTGGCAGGTGGTGCCGAACGTCTCCTGCATGGCGCCCTCGGCGCCCACCAGAACGTACGATGCCGTCCCCATCGAGCCCGGAATCAGGACGGGCTGGCCGCAGGATTTGTAGGCTTCCGGAACTTCCGGCCGCCCGGCAGGAAACGCCCGCGTGGCCCCTTTGCGGTGCACCATCACTTTGCGATCGCGTCCATTCACGCGGTGCCGCTCGAGCTTCGCGATGTTGTGGCACACGTCGTAAACGACGCGCAACTCTTCCTGCTCTCCGAAAATGCGTTTGAAGGCTTGGCGAGTGAAGTGTGTTATGCCCTGGCGGTTGGCCCAGGCGAAGTTCGCAGAGGCCCGCATGGCCGCAAGGTATTCCTGGCCTTCCTTCGAATGCACCGGCACGCACGCGAGTTGCCGGTCGGGCACGTCGATGCCGTAGCGGCGCATGCCGGCGTCCATGTCGCGAAGGTAGTCGGTGCAAACCTGGTGGCCCAGGCCGCGCGAGCCGGAATGGATCAAAATCACGATCTCGTCCTGATAAAGCCCCATCGCCTGGGCCGAAGCCGGGTCGAAGATCTGCTCGACGTACTGGACTTCCAGGAAATGATTGCCCGAACCGAGCGTTCCCACCTGGGGCAGGCCCCGCTTCTTGGCACGGTCACTGACCATGGCGGGGTCGGCTTCCTCGATGGCGCCATTTTCCTCGCAGGTGTCGAGGTCTTCCGGCCAGCCGTAATCGTGCCCAACCATCCAGGCGGCGCCCTCCTTGAGCAGCTTGTCGAGTTCCTGGTAGGAAAGCCGAATATTTCCGCTCTGGCCCGCGCCCGAAGGGATGTCGCGGAAAAGCTGGTTCACCAGTTCTTTGATCTTCGGACGGACCTCGTCGAGCGTCAGGGTGCTCGAGAGCAAACGCACTCCGCAGTTAATGTCAAAACCCACGCCACCCGGTGAAACCACGCCGCCTTCGTCTGGAAGAGTGGCGGCCACGCCACCGATGGGGAATCCGTAACCCTGGTGGATGTCCGGCATGGCCAGCGAGCGGCCCACGATGCCCGGAAGCATGGCGACGTTCATGGCTTGTTCGAGACAGAGGTCTTTGAGTATGTCCATCAGCAGGCGCTCGTTGGTGTAAATAAGCGCATCGGTGAGCATGCCGGGCTTGGTGCCTTGTGGCACAAGCCAACGGTAGTCGTCGAGTTTTTGGAGTTGGGAGATTTGGAGAGGCATATGACTTCTCGCGCCGTGAGGACGCCAATATATCTATTGTAGCTGATTGTCGTGCTGCGAAGAGGTGTCGAAATAGGGAAAAGCGGATCGCATGTTCTGCACTTCAGGCGACGTACTATCCTTACTTCAACAGTCCGCGGCTGTGCCGCCCCGCCTTGCGGAAAGGCTACGCCTTTCCGTCGCCCGCCTCAAGTCTGTGCTTTGGTGGTTGAGGCTGCGCCTCAACCAGCGAGGCGTAGCCTCGCCGCAAAAACAGTGATAATCAGCGAGGCCCGGAAAGGCACAGCCTTTCCGCAAGGCAGGCGGCAGAGCCGCAGTGCCAATCGTCAATCATTGTTCCAATACGTTCACTTCGCGAATCTCTCCGCCGTTGAGCGGCACGCGCAGCGTTTTGATTTCGAGTGGCCGGAAACTTCCCGTCCAGCGGCGGTTGACTAATCCCAAATCCAAGTTAGCGGTTACCTGCCGGCCGGCGGTTTCGTAGCAGCGGACGATGAGGTCATCGCCGTCTTCCGATTTCTTCACCGCCGAGACGACCACGTTCGGCGCATCCACAGACAGGAAGGAAGCGGAGAGCGGCCGGTTGCCGGGATGGATTCCCTGGTAGATGACCGGAATGGGTGCTGTAAATTCCTCTGCCATGCGCACGACGCCCGCGTCCTGCCAGGCGCCGGTGTGAGGCACAAGGAGCAGGCGGAGAGTTTGCAAGCCCTGGTCCTGCCAGATGTACTCGCCGTTCGGCTCAAGTTGGCGAGGCCGGTGTTGGGCGAAGACGGCGCCGCGGGTGATCGAGATGCGCATATCGTTCCCATCGACGCTGTAGCCGTACTTGGCGTCGTTGATGACGGCCAGCCCATACTTGCCCGCGGCGCGGTGGCCGGAGAGGTCGATCCAGCGCTGCCCGGGGTCTTCGGCGCCGTTAGCCTGGCGCACCTTGTAACCGTAGGCGATTTCGTAGGTGGGCTGGGGATCTTGCACATCCACGGGGAAGGAGAACTTCAGAATCTTGCGATGCTCGTGCCAATCGAGCGCCACGCGCGCCTCGAGGGTGCGGGCGCCGGAATAGAGCAGCCAGTCCGTCGCAAGCGAAGACGCTCCGTAGTTTGTTCGCACGCGAATCGTGGCGCGCAACGGGCCGTTCTCGAGCACCCGGAAGCGCGCGTTGCGAAACACGCCGAGTTCTTTGGTGTAGGCGCGCACGTCGTGGCTCCAGGTGTCGCTCGGGTCGTCCAGCACAATCGCCCGCGCGCCGCCCGCGCCGCTTTTGAAAACCTGCGCACCGGTATCCTTGTCGAGCATGGTAAGGCTGCCGTCGTCCGCAAACGTGACGCGAAGATGTTCGTTTTCCAGTTGGCGCTCGGTGGCGTGCACGGCAGAGACAGGCGGTGCGGCAGGCTGGGCGCTTCGCAAACGGAATTGCCGGTATCCAAAAGCGGGCACGGGCGCCTGGAAGGCGACTCGCGTGCGATCGTCCACCACCGTCGTCGCCTGAATCCACTGGTGTGGAATGCGCTTGCCATCCTCGTCCTCGAGCACGGAGCTTACTTGTGCGCCCTTCTTGTACTCGAAACCCCAGCCCACATCGTATTCAACGTTCAGCTTCGTCTCCCAGGCGTGGGGATTGAACACCACCAAATACTCGGAGTTTGGATCTTGCGTCGGAATTTGAAAGGCAATCTTCTCCGCCGCCTTGTTCATCGCTTGATCGGCGATATCGATCGCGCGTCCGTGCGCTTCCCTTGCCACGTCGTAGTGCTCCGGGAGCGCGGTCCCGGCCATGCTGTCGTGGAA